>JAHCIT010000008.1 GCA_026129095.1 Deltaproteobacteria bacterium | reverse complement strand
TGGGCGCGGCTCCCGGCGGGGTTACGCCCCCCCCCCCCCACACACACAGCAAGGCTAGCGCTTTGTAAACTATTGTCATAATAACTACCCGAAAGTTGTCATAAACCGGGTTTCATTCAGTTGTTTTTTCGGTGAAATCGGGCTTCTGCGTGACGAAACTGAAACTCAGGCACATCAAAATCGAAACCGCAATTTCCTCGAAAACTGAAACCCGCTTTGACACCGGTCTGTCTATTTCGTAGGGTCCGGTAGACATCACTCACCAGTTCCGAATGACCAGTTCCGACCGCTTCACCGCATTGCTGTTGCCACCGACCGTGTAGGTCACCCCGACGGTTTCGGTTCGCAGCCCCGCGAACGCCTCCCGCATCTCCGGACAGTCGTTCACCGACAGCAGGGCCTTTCCCTCCATCGAACGGAGCCGGTCCGCCAGAGCCCGGTATTCTGCCAGTTCGAACGGCACCCCGTAGTCAGCCGTCCCCCAGTAGGGCGGGTCCAGGTAGAAGAACGTGTGCGGCCGGTCATAGCGGCCCATGCACGTCTTCCAGTCCAGGTTCTCGACCGTCACCTGGGCTAGCCTCAGGTGACACGCCGACAGCTCCTCCTCGATCCGGAGCAGGTTCAGCTTCGGCGGACAGGTGGTGGCCGTCCCGAAAGTGAAACCGGTGGGCTTCGCCCCGAAGCTCCCTTTCATGAGGTAGTAGAACCGCGCCGCCCGCTGGATGTCGGTGAGCCCCTCCGGCTGGGCGGTCTTTAGCCAGTCGAACAGCTTCCGCGACACAAGCGACCAGCGGAACTGCCGGACGAACTCCTCCAGATGGTGCTGCACCACCCGGTAGAGGTTGACCAGCTCGCCATTCAGGTCGTTCAGGACTTCAGCCTTCGACGGCTCCTTCATCCAGAACAGCGCCGCCCCGCCGGCGAACGGCTCGACATAACAGGTGTGATCGGGGAAGAGCGGCAAGAGGTGCTTCGCCAGGCGGCGCTTGCCGCCCATCCATGGGATCAGCATGGGCAAGATCTTTCTGTGCTATGCTCCCGGCGCTCTGACGTCAGGGCGGGAGCCGTAGGCCGGACCAGCGGGTCGCACCGCCGGCGAGGTGGTCCAGCCGTGTTTGCTCACGGCCGGGCCGCTCCTTTAACATGTTACTTGGAGGCGGTTCCCCAACCTGGAACCGGGAAGGCATGCTCGCCGCGAAAAACTGTCCGAAATGTCATCAGCCAATGTCGCCACGCCCTGATCTGGTTGGGAAATACGTCACCAGAATGCTTCAAAGAAAAGGCTCGTATCAGGAGGTCTGGGTGTGTGTGAACAAGGGATGCACTGAATATAATAAGGAAAAAAGGATCACGGTCAGCGATCAGGACTAATGGTTGTGACCGGTTCCCCCGCGGATCCATTAGAATCCCACCTCACCAACCAGCCCTCGAACGGCAGGCCGTGGGTCCGGCCGAACCAGTCCCGCAGTTCGGTCCAGTCCCGGAAACCGTCGAGCCGGGCGAAGGAGTAGAGCGAGAGACCGTGCCAGTAGTCGGTCTCGTCTTCCTCGTGTGTGACCTCGAAACCCGTCCCGAAGATTCGGACAGGAAGGCAACTGATCACCTCCACCGTCGCCACCAGCTTGCACCCCTTCGTCCGCATGCCGGTGTAGAGCTTCAGCCGGTCGCCGGGCTTGCACGGCGGCCGGCCGTCGTTCCGGTGCGCCAGGATCGTCTGGCACTTCTCCCCGCTCCGGATCATCGGAACGAACCGCTTCTGGAAGTTCAGGGCTGGCATGGCTCCACCGTTTCCGTCCAGGTGTCGCCGGGAAACATCCGCACGCGCAGGTGTGCCGGGAGCTGTTCGATCTGCCCACGCTTGTCCGGGTGGCCACCTAGTTGTTTCATGAAGAATGGCACTCCGGCGCCCCGACACTGATACAGCAGGCTCTCGGCCCAGTCGGGGTGCATCGGCCGCGCTCCTGGCCCCGATTCGCCGCCCACGATCACCCAGTGGATTCCCTGCAGGGCCATATCCGGTAGCGGCCCGAGCAGCGGCTCGCACGAGAGGAACCGGACGGCGGCAGCGACGTCACTCAAGAGACGGATACGCGAGCGCCAGGAATGGGACTCCACGCTCACTCCCATCCAGATGTTAGGGGTCCAGGTGAGCCCGCGCGAGAGAGACCACAGCCGCTGCGCCCGCTTCGTCAGCACTTGGTAGGTGTGCCACGGCGTCTCGTTCATCACCCGGAACACGTCACGGATGAACTCATCGGACACCCGATCGTGAAACAGATCGCTCATGGAGTTCACGAACACCATGCGTGGCCGCTTCCAGCGGCGAGGAATGTTGAGCTTCTCGGGGTGCACTGCCAACTCGAATCCGGCCCGGTAGTGATCCAGACCCATCGCTTGGAGCCGCTTCGCCATCCGTTCGGCATAGCAGTGCTGGCACCCGGCGCTGATCTTTGTGCAGCCCGTAAGCGGGTTCCAGGTCTCCTCGGTCCATTCTATCAATGACGCGCTCACCGCATCGCCTCCTCGTCCATCCGGCCGAAAGGCGGGCGCACCACCGGCGTGCCGCTACCGGCCAGCGAGCGGAACTTCTCCAAGAACAGCGTCCGGGCCAGTTCTGGATGAAGCGGCTGCGCCAGCCGCTCCGGGAGTGGGGCCTGTCGGATACCCCACTCCTCCCAGCCTGGGCCGCAGAGGTCGCGGGCCTCGGTGACGAGCATGATGAGATCCGCGCGTTTCACGGTGGCAGGTTCTTCTTCCGGAAGCCCGAACCTCTGGCAGACCGCCGCCATCACCTTCCGTTCGATTTCACGGTATTCGGGGATTATTCGTTTCAGTGGCTTCGGGAGATCGACGACATAGGCCTCGGCGGCATCGTGCAAGAGGCCCCTTAGCTGCAGCTCCGGCGGGCACAGGTTCGCCACATATACCGAATGCTCGGCGACAGAGTAGAACTCCCGCGTGTGCCCAGCGAACCGGCACAGGTGAGAAAGCCCGTGAGCGATGTCGCCGATGTCGATAGTGTCTGGATCGGGATCATCGAACCGGATGAACCGGCCGCTCCGGGTCATGATGCTGGGTATGCCACTTTCAGTCGGGTGCATAGGTATCCTCCTCGGAACCAGTGCCGGCGTGTTCTCCGGCGGACGGGCGCCCATCGGCGGCAGCAGCTCGCCGGAGCATCGTGAGCGTCTGCCGGGCCTCCTCCATCGACCGGTCGCCTGTCATGCCGATCGACCGGTTGAATGCCGCCCGCCGTCCGATCTCGGCTTCGAACTCCTCCGGGCTCATGGACCGGAGCCGCCGCTCCCGCCAGCGGCGCAGCGCCGCCTGTTGCCGGGTCCGCTTCCGGTCGTACCGCGACATCGACCCAGGCATCATCCGCATGACCGCTCCTCCTCCAGGATACCGTTCCACGCACCGGCGATCCCGGCGACGAGATCGGCGAGCGGTCCCCCCGTGTGCATGTCGTTTCGAACACGGTTCACGCCGTGCAGGATCGTCGTGTGGTCGCGCCCGCCGGTGCCGCCGAACACCTCGGACGTGAGCGCGAGGCTCAGGCCGAGCGTCTGTACAGCGATGTACCAGACGGCATGCCGGACGGCGGCGGCGGGGACCCGGCGGCTCTTTCCCGTGATCTCCTCGCGGGCGAGACCGCTCGCCAGCTCGGCCGCCCGGAGGAGACGCTCCTCGGCTCCTCGCTCTCTGCGCGCCGCAAGCGCCCGCTCCGTGCGGATCAGGCGCGCCGACCGCATCCGGTCAGGCACGTCTGCACTGAGCGGAGCAATGGCCTTGTCAGTCTTCATCGGTCCTCACAGCGGCCTTCTCCGTCACCGGCCGGGAGCCTGAGCAGTGCGGAGACGGCCAAGGAGCATATGGCCATGGGCAGCAGGAAAAACACCATGCCGAACAGCACACAGGCGGCTAGCAGCCACCAGCTGGAGGTGGCGGCGGCCCCGGCCAGAAAGACGACCCAGAGAATGAACACCAGCAGCGCGGCCAGCAACGGGAAAAATATCATGCGGCCTCCCTTGCGGCGGACTCCAGGGAGTCCAGGAAATCGCAGAGCGTCTGTCCGTCACCGCCCCACAGGACCGTTGACGGATCATCCGTCCGTTGAAGAAACCATCTCCGTCTGGCGAACCAGACCCGCACGGTTCCGAACCACCCGGTGCGGAGCAGAAGACAGCCGTTCATCCGCACCTCCTTCCCAGCGCCTTCATCGCCTCGATCACCCGCTGGTAGTCCTGGCTGGTGAGGGGGGTGCTTTTGGCGATGGCCTTTTCCACGACCCCCTGCGCGAACGGGATCCCACGGGTCCGTTCCAGCTCCTCGATCAGCTTCCGGGCATAGGCCCGCTGGCCGGGGCTCGGAATGGCTGGGATCGGCCCGCCGCCGGACGTTCCCTGGGCAGGGGCGCGGGTGCGCGCGTGGGAGCGCCGGCGGGGGCGGCGGGGGTTGAGCCGGTCAATGATCTGGCGGGCCTCTTCCTTCGTGAGCCGGGTGACCGAGCGGAACCCCGACACCTGCTCAACGACGTCATAGATGCCCTCGCGGTCCAGACCAGCCGCCCGTCCCGCCGCCCAGATCGCCGGGATCTGGGCGGGGGTCACAGGCTCGGATGCGGGCTGGGTGTTCATGGCTGTTCTCCGTCCGTGGAGCGGCCGTCAGGCCGCGATCCTGTCCCGGCGGTCCTGGGTGACGGCCCGCTCGATCTCGCTTTCGGTCGGCTTCGCGATGAAGTCCTCCTTCTGCGTGACCGAGATGCCCTTGATCCCGTCGAACCGGGCGGGGTCGTCCAGGATGGTCTCCTTGTCGACGGTCTCCTTCGTACGGATGGCGTCCTCGAGCCCGTGCTTCTTCAGCGAGGCGATGACGGCCGCTTCGCCGGTGAGCGTGCATTTGGGCGGCGACACCCTCCACGACAGTTCGCCGGTGGCGAGCTTCGCGGTCTTCGAATTGCCCTCGAGCAGAGCGCCGCGGTTCGCCTCCGCCCACAGGTGAAGCCGCTGGAAATCGTTCTCGATCTCCGCATTCAGCGGCTCCGCCTCCTGGGCGGCCTCCTGCTGCAGTTTCGTCACGCGGTCGGAGAGGCGGCTCTCGATGGCCGTCACCTTCCGCTGGTTCTTTCCGATCCGGGCGAGCAGCTCCTCGGCTTCCGTCCGGCTGGCGGCGGGCTGGATCGCCGTCGTCTTCACTTTGCTGGTCTTCGACATGGGACTTTCCTCTTCGTCTGTGCGCCGTGTCTTCTCCGGCTTCCGCCACCACGGCGCGGGGTTATTGCCTCCGGCTGAATCGTCAGGCCGCTTTTCCCTTTGCGCCGTCCACCGGCGTCCCGATGACCATCCGGCTCTTGTCGGGCTCGCGGGCCGCTGTCTTCGTCAGCCCGGCCACGAGCTTCGACCGGACCTCCTCGCGCTTCTGGGCGCTCATCTCCTCCGGACGCGTGAAAAAGGTGCTGAGCGTGGACGCCGGAACGCCGGAGACCCCGGCCAGCTCGTTCTGGGAGAGCCCCTTCTGCTTCATCAGGGCGAACAGAAGGTTCGGCCTGAGCACGATCTCCACCGTCTCCGCCGAGACCTGTTTCTCGCCGCGACGCCAGGCATCGTGCAGCGCCTGCTGGCACAGCTGGTTGAGATCGAGCGGCAGCCAGGTGGCCTGGGATTTCTTGACGGCTCCGATCGCGTCCGGCGAAAACGTCTTCGGCGCTCCGGCCTCCTCCAGCTTGAGCCGGAGGTAGGGCTCGATCTCGTCGCGCCGGAGCCCCTTCAGTTCGTGGACCCGGATGCGCTGCCACAGGTGCAGCGCGTGGATTTTCATGAAACTCCTGATCGTGTCTTGCGCCACGAGGATCATCGCGAACAGCGGCCTCCCCGTGGACGAACGGAGTTCGTGCAGCGTCTTGAGTTCCCGAAGCACCCGCGCCGTGAGGTCATGCGCCTCGTCGATGACGAGCGCCACGCGGCCACCGCTGGCCAGCCGCGATTCCAGCGCCTGGTGCAGCCGTCTGGCCCTTACCTCGCGGCGGCTGCTGCCCGAGATACCCAGCGCGTCGTGGAGGGTGTCCTCCACCGCCGACACCGTGAGCTGGTTCTTCGCGCGGGCGAGCAGCGGCACGACCAGCAGCGGTTCCTCGGCGGTCCGGTCCCAGCGTTCCTTCGCCCGGCGGATCGCCTCATCCGCCGCCTCTGTCTTACCGGCCCCGATCGGGGCCGTGACGAGCAGCTTCGAATGCCGCTCGATGGCCGAATCCACCGCCGTCCGGGTGTCCCGGAAATCCTTCGACTCGAAAATCTCCCCCCGCCAGTCCGAGCTGAACGGGAGTTCCGTGAATCCGAAATGTGACAATGCCGCCTCCAGCATGTTGACCTCCGTGTACCGGTAGAACCTGCCTTCGCAGGCCCTTTCTTCCGCGCGGTCCGTTTCCCCTGCGGGATCAGGCCTGCGCGGCGGACGCCTGCGCGTCCCTGAGTTGTGCCGCGAGCTCCCGGACCTTCGCCCGGTCGAGCCCCGTTTCGGCAAGCCGCTCGCGGAGCAGTTCCATCGCTGCCGTCCCCGCGTCGTCCGCCGTGAGGTCGAGCTCCTCGAGCACGAACCGCACCGCTTCCTCGATGGATCCGAACGAGGTGTCCTCCTCGAACGGTCTCCGCTCCTGTGCCTCCGTCTTTCTGCCACGCATCTGCACCACCGTGAGTTGCTGGCCCTCACCTAGAACCGGTTGCGGGAACGCCGCCGAGCGCAGCGACTCCACCGCTTTCCTGAGCCGCTCCACCGCCTGCGGGGCGGGAGCGGCGAGGCCCCTGCCGCCGCCGAACGCCTCGAACTCGAACGGCGGGCAGGCATGGGATTTCTTCGTCTGCGGATCCTCGGCGAACAGTTCGCCGGCGAGCGAGTGGAACACCTTGACCTTCCGGCCGGTGAACTCCACGGGTGCCCGGTAGACGACGCCGCCGAACCGGATGGTGCCGTCGCGGCCCACCTGGCGGGTCTCCGTCTCCCAGGCGTTCAGCCAGGCATCCGGGCCCGGCACCGTGAGGCTCCGGGCCGACCGCTGCCAGAGGGCGAACCGGGTGTGATCCGCCTGCGACCGGTGGGCCCTGGCGTTCCGCTCCGCGCAGAAGGCGAGGAGCAGCCGGTTCACCTCGTCCAGCCGGTAGGTCTTCCCCGGCTGGAGCCAGAAGCGCCCCTCGAAGGCGGTCTTGATGTCGCGGAACCGCCGCTCCACCTTCCCTTTCGCCTGCGCGTTGCCGGCCGCCGTCGTGATGACCCGCACCGGTTTCCCGTCGGGGTGAATGAGCGCCCCGAGGCAGCTGCGGAACAGCTCGCTCTTGTGGGCCGGGCCCTGGTCCACGTAGAGGAAACGCGGCATGCCGAACGGCACCGACTGGTGCCCGTGCCGTCCGGTCCAGGAATCGAGCAGCGTGGACAGGATCACCGCCGTCTCCTCGCCGGGGGAGACGAAGTAGGCGCTGAACGCCGCGCCGGAGTGGTCGTCCACCCAGGCGAGTATCCACACGCGGCGCGGGTCTACCGGCTCCGCTCCGTCTTTTGCGGCGTTGTAGCGCTCGAGGGCGCTGCCCCGCACCCGGACGAGCGGCACGCCGTCGTCCGCGAAACCGGCGAAGGCGAAGCAGGACGAGCCCGAGTAGTCGAGCTGGTGCACGTCGTTGGCACGGCCAGCCTGGAACCGGCGGACCGGCTCCGGAGCCCGGTAGCCGAGTGACCGGGCGAGCTGGGCGAGGCGCTGGTCCGAGAGGTCCGACGCGAGGAATCCGGAGGCCCTCGCGGTGTCGATCGCCACCGTCATGGGGAGTCTCCGGCCCCCGCCCGGTGCGAGCGGCGAGCGGCTCCGGTCCCGCGCGATGTGCTGGATGGCCGCCACCGCTTCGATCTCGGCGGCGGTCGCCCGGCTCGTGCCGCTGTCGGCGCGGGTCTTGCGCCGCGCCGTCCGGGATGGGTCTTGCGCCATGCGGTGTGCGGCGAGACGCCGGTGGAGCGTGCGCTCCGAGACGCCGAGAACGCGGGCATACTCCGCGACCTTCAGGTTTCGTTCTCCTCGTGGTGTCGTTTCCAGCACTTTCACCAGCTCCCCGATCAGATCCTTCTTCATCCGGTCGTCACCCCGTCCTTGTCATCGGACCACCCTAGGGCCTGCCGGTCCCCATTTGCGGGACGAACCCCAGTTCGAGCTGACGGAACACGTCTCCGAGCGGGATCTTCTTGAGCGCCGCCGCCCGCTTCAGCTCGCTCACCGCCGTGCGGATCAGCATGTTCGCGGCTGCGAGACGCTCCGCCTCGCTCTCGATCAGGAAGACACCGGCCGGAGGGGTTTTCGACGTGCCGACCGGAACCCCGTCGGCGATCAGCCCCTGGATCGCCGCCTGCACCGCCTTCCGGTCCGTCAAAAACTGGCGGGCCAGCGCGTTCAGCTTCATCGAGTTTTCGCGGCCCCGGCACCGGTTCTCGATGAACTGGCGGAGCATGGCCTTCATTTCCTCTGGTGTGTGCGTCCTGGGGTTCACCTGGTTTTCCTCCGTTTCGCCGCGATCTGCATGACACGCCTCAGCTCGTCCGTGTCGATCCGGTAGACGTGGATCCCGCTGTCGAGATGGACCGTCTGCACCGCGAAGCCCAGATGCCGGGCTCGGCCCACGATCTTCTTCGCCGCCGGCATCGACACGCCGAACTCGTCCATGATGTCGGCGAGCGTCAGCATGGAGTGGGGACCAAGCATCTCGACGAACTCCAGCGCCTGCCGGACGTTCTCGGCGAAGACCCCGGTGCTCATTTCGTCCGGTCCTTTCCGTTGGGCTCCGGTGCGGGCGGATTCAGCCGCTCCAGGATCTCCTCGCGGCCGGCCCGCTCACCCCACAGCCACCCGAGGGCGAACGAGGCCATCCCGGTGAAGATCACCAGCTGAATGCAGTGCGAAAGGTCCATCGCTTGGATGCAGTTCATGCCGTGGCCCCTCCGGAGTGGTGAACTGCGAACAGCGGGCCCGGGTCGCGATCCATGAGGATCAGTGGGAGTTCCCGCGTCGCAGCGGTCTCGATTAGAACGTTCAGTCCTTCGGGTATGTCGGACGGCCGGACCTCGACCAGCGCGGCCGTCATGCCGCAGAGCCGGAGCCTGACGACTTTCCTGGCGATGTCCTCCAGCGTGAGCAGCCTGCGCGGCCAGCAGATGAGCCGGTCGCCTTCGCGGGCGACGGCAGACCAGGCGGAGACGAAGGCGGCCTTCGCCGTTCCCGTCCCGGCAAAGAACGCCACGGCCCGGACGGACCCGGCGTCGCCGCCGAGACAGCGCAGCCGGGCGGCGGCTTCGGACGGTCCGGCGATCCTGAGCGCCTTCATCCGGCGACTCCTTCGTCGTGCCAGAGGGCATCTTCGTCGGGGGAATAGACGGACGGTTCGGGCTCCGGTTCCGGCGGCGTGCCGGAGCCGCTGTTGTCTTCGTCCGGGTCCGACCGGACAGCTTCCAGCAGCTGGTCCAGATCCGTGTAGCCGCGCACATAATCCATGGCGACGGCGGCGATGTGTATCCGCCGGAGCGCCTCGGCCGTGGGACGTTCGTTCAGCAGAGCCGCCCGTTCGAGGAGCAGTGCGTCGCGGCCGTGCCGCGCCCGGGAAATCATGCGGTCGCTCATGGCAGGTCTCCTCCGGCTGCGGCGGCGAACCGTTCAATGGCCTCGCGGGTCTGCGCGAGCGACCCCATGACGAGGGCGAACTGGGTATCGTTCGGCTTCCAGGCGGCGGGGTCGATCAGCGCTAGCCCGCGCCTGAGCTGCGCTGACCGCTGGAGCATCTCCTCGGTTTCCGCCTGCAGGTCCGGCGCGGTACGGAGCTGGCGTTCCAGTTCCCGGATGCGGCCTTCGAGGGACTCCATCCGGCCCGGCGCCGCCGCGGCCACCTTCGCCGTCACGAGGCGAAGGTGGTCCGCCATCCGGGCGACCTCGTGTTCGAGCCGCGCGGTCTCTTCCTTCTCGGAGCGAAGCTCGTCCTCGGTCTTCCGGAACATGTCGATGAGCCGGCGTTCGTGGTCATCCGCCGGTTCCGGCAGCGAATCGAGCGGCGGTGATCCCAGTTCCTCCTTCCGCCGGAAGGGGACCACCTTCTTTTCGTCCGTTGTTTCGGTCGTGCCCATGCTTGCCTCCGCTTCGCGTGAATGAGGGGTTATTTCTCCAGGTGCCTGCGGACCTTCTGGATCAGCCCGTCGTCCGCCTCGGCCTGCTCCAGCAGACCGATGATCATCCGGGCGCGTACCTGACCGATGATCTGCCATCGTTCAGCCTTGCCGCCGGCGCTCTCGATCTTCTCGACGATTCCGTGATCGGCGAAGGCCTGCAGGTGGCGGGTCGCCGCCGGGTCCATGTCGGCATTCTTTGCGTCGTCACCGTTCAGCTTGCGAAGATGGTTGCCCACGTCGCTGGTCCGGACCGGACCGCTGCGGCCGGCGAGGAAGATCAGGATGTCCACGGCGCGGATCGATGGCGGAACCTTGTCCCTGAACTCGCCCACCTTCTTCTTCGGTTCCTTGCCCCTGACCGGAATCCGGAGCGCCTTGCACACTTCACTGATCTTGCCCTTCACTTCGGAAACGGACGCGCCCACGAGATCCACGACTTCCGTGTCGGACACCTTGAGCAGGGCTTCCGGCCGGTCCTCGCCCGTTTCGGTGACGACGCGGGCGGCGATGCGTTCCTTCGTTGCGCCCGGCCCGAGCTTCGCCACCTCGATCAGTTTCTTGTGGGTGAGTGTCTCGATGGCGCCGCCGATTACGTCCGGGTGGATGCCGCGGGCGATTTGGTGGCTCTCTTCCATCGTGCGGAGCGACTTCTTCAGCGTCTTCGACAGCGACTCCAGGAACTCGCGCATGGTCCGGTGGCCGAAGGCGGCGTAGAGCTTCTCCCGCTCTATACGCTGGAGGGCCAGCACGATCCGGTTCGAACTTGACGCGATGGCGTGGATTTCCTGGAGCGCCCGGTCACGGAGCGGAGCCGTGACCGTGACGGTCTCCGTGTGGTCGCGCTCCTCGTCGGTGACGACCTCGACCTTTTCCCCGACGGGCGTCATCAGGGCGAGCAGATCGATGCCCTCGACGAAGCGGTGCTCAGGCAGCGGGCGTGTGGACGAGATTTCAGCTTGCATGGGGTCTCCTATTTCAGCGAGTTCATCTGCTGCTTCAGCAGCTCGATGGTTTTCTGGATACGGGCCTTCTTCAGAAGACGGGTTTCCTCGAACGGCACGAACGCGCCGCCGCAGAGCCGGCAGAGTTCCTCGATGAGGCCGGTGTCCTGGGTCGCGTGGACGAACGCCGGGACCAGGTGCGCGGGCATCTGGTTCTGGTCCTTGGACTCGGCGGTCCAGGCGTCGAGAATTGTTTTGGTGATGTCCCGGCCGGTGAACTTTCCGATTCCCGCCGCCACGTCGTAACGGCTGAACGGCTTCATGGCGTCCGTGAGAATGCGCTTGAGACCGGGCCCGCAGTCGAGCTGGCCTTCGCCGGGCCGCGTGACGGGCGCGAGTGGAACGCCGGTGAAAAGGGGCAGGCCTTCGAGTTCACTGGCGGCTTCACCGGTTCCCGAAGCCGCAGACAGGGGGGTGTCTAATCTTCGCTGCGGCATCGCTATTGCGCGCCTCCAGAAATTTGCGGTAATGTGGTTTCGGTGGCGAAAGGCCAGATGGATTCAACGGGTTCGCCGAGGATTTCGGCGATGCGAGTCTGGATACGGAGGTTTGACTTTCGGCCGTAGATGACGTGGTTGATGAAACCCTGCGTGCAATCGAACTCCTTGGCTAGGTCCACTTGGGTGTGTCCGGCTTTGCGGAGGCGATGGGCGACTTCGAACGGTTCCATATTATGGTATGAGTAATACCTGATTATGGTATTAAGTCAAGATATTTTACCAATGTTTGGTAAACAGTTGAAATCACTAAGGGATGCACTCGACTTGACTCAGGCCGACCTGAGCCAGGTCCTAGGGGTGTCGCAAAAGACCGTCTCGGCTTGGGAAAACGACGTCAGCGAAGCCCCAAAGACACTCGTTTCAACCGCGCTCGCGATTCGCGGGGTGAACCTGAAATGGCTGGAGACCGGCGAGGGGCCGATGCTTCGCAAGCCCGCCGAACTGGTGAAGGCGGCATTCCGAGAAGAGCTGTCGGACGATACTGCCGCCCTGCAGGATTCCGCTGTCCGGCCCATGAAGAAGGCCGGGCTGGCCGAAATGGCATCCGCCTATGAAGTCCAGTTCGCCCGCGACTTCGCCCGCATCCCGCTGCTCAATGTCCGGGCGAGCGCCGGCCCGGGAAACGATGTGGGCGAGGAGCGCGAGATCGTGAAAATGGCGTTCCGCACCGAGTGGCTCCGGCGCGAACTCCGGACTTCGAATCCGGAAGAGGATTTCCGTCTGATCTCTGCCGAAGGGGATTCGATGGAGCCGGCGATCCTGGGCGGCGACATCCTGCTCGTGGATCTCCGGCAGAAGACGGTCGGTTCCGGCGGCGTCTACGTCATCCGCCAAGGCGACGCGCTGTCCGTAAAGCGGCTGCAGCGGACGCCGTCCGGGAAGATCCGGATTATCAGCGACAATCCCCGGTACGAATCGTTCGAGGTGGACGAGAACGACGGGCGGGGGTTTGAACTGAAAGGCCGGGTCGTCTGGCTCGGCCGGAAGATTTGACGCACTGCGCCCGCGCCGGGGCGCGTGAAACGTGGGAGGGGTGACAATGACACCGGAAGAAGAGCAGCGGATCAGGGACGAGGAGCGGGTCCGGATCGAGGAGCAGAAGGCGGCGAAGCAGGCCGAGCTTGAAGCGCAGGGTCGAAAGCTCGGCAAGGGGTGCCTCGGCATCATCGTGCTTGGGGTCCTGATCGGCGTGGTGCTCGCGATGTGCGGGCCGGAGGCGCCCGGCGGGCTCACCCGCGAACAGGCGACGGAAAATATCCTCGCCTCGAAACAGGGGACGGAGACCTTCCGGGAAATCCTGGACGTTTACGCCGTCACGAGCGGGTGGAGGGAGATTGACCGGAACACGGTTCCCGGCGTCAGTGTGACCGGCTCGAAACCAGTCTGGATACACTTCGTGAAAGTCGAGCACAACGGAACCGAGTCGGTGTTCTGGTGGGATTACGATCCGGCCGAGAAGACGGTAAGGGGCCGCGATGAGCTGTCGTCCGCCATCGTCAGACTCGCGCACGCGAAGTGAGCTCACCGCGCTCTTCGCGGCGCTCCTGCTCCTCGCGGGGTGCATCGCGCCGGTCAGTGAGACCGCGCCACTGGATTGCCGTTGCGACGCGCCAGTATCGGCGGGCTCGAAGTCCTTTGCGGCGCGAGTAGTCAAGGTCAAGGACGGAGACACGCTCGATGTGGAGCCGGCGTGCCTGCCGCCCGGCGCCATCCTCGTGACGGTTCGGCTCGGCGGAGTGGATGCTCCGGAGACGCCGAAGCGGGGCCGGGACGGCCAGCCCGGCGGCGAGGAGGCGTGGAGATTCCTGGAGTCGCTGGTGTCGTCGGGCACCGTGATCGTCGAGCCCCGGCAGCGCGACCGCTACCAGCGAACCGTCGGGCGCGTCACCACCGACGACGGCCGTGACGTGGAGATTGAGATGGTGCGCTCCGGGTGGGCCTGGTGGTACCGGCAGTACGCGGGAGACGACCGGGCGCTCGAGGAGGCGGAGGCCGCTGCGAAAGCGGACCGCCTCGGGATATGGCACGAGGACGGCCCTGAACCGCCGTGGGAGTTCCGGCGGGCACAGAAATCCGGCGAATAGACCTTTGACGCACTGCGCCCGCAGAGTTCTGTGTGAAACCCGGAGGCTAGTGGGGGTTCGGGCGGACCAATTAGGACGAGTAAGTTTAGAGGGGTTCTCGCCTGTGTGCGGCGAAAAGCTCTTCATAGGTCCAGCGAGCGGGAGAGTTCATCGCGGAACTGGTTGGGCTTCTGGGATACCACTAGACATGGACACGTATGATGGTTATTGTAAAAACGGTGGTGAGCCATATGACGACTACATCTGAAAAAGTCTTACAGGAAACTCTGCAATTCAGGAAGGCGCTTCCAGAACTCCTGAAAACGCATCCCGGCAAATGGGTGGTTTTTCTCGGCGGTTCGGTAAAGAGCTTCCACGATGACGAGCGCAGCGCCTACGAATCCGCCTTAAAAGAATTTGGGGCTGAGGCTGGCTATGTTATCGGCCCCGTTGTGGAACAAGCCGCGACACCTGTCACCACAGCAGTAATGTTCGGCCTTTCTTACGCGTGAAGCATCGTTGCCAGAGCGCCAATGCTGATTCACTGGTCCTTCAGGGGCCTCTCGTAGAAGTTACTCTTACTCGACCCCTTCAAGCAGGGGAGGCTTCGGCCCAGGCCGGAGGCGTTAAAGTGCGCCTTATGGTCGATACTGGGGCACAAAAAACGGTTATCGACAGAGGGATTGCAGAGTCTTTGGGGATTGTGCCTATCCGATTTGAAGAAATGACGGGGGTCTCCCATGTCCCGGAAAACTGCCCAGTCTATTTGCTGAGTATCACATTGGTGGTCGGGGACGGTACCAAAAAAAGAGGAATTACTTTTACATCCGAGATGATTGGGATGGCCACACCGCCAAATCCACGCCCATTTAATGGCCTTTTAGGGAGAGATTTTTTCCGATTTGTCCGTTTGATCTATGATGGCAGTGGCGCATATTGCGACATTATCCCGGTAATCCCAGAACCCCCATCTAAGCGGTCGGTTAACACAGGTGGCCACAAACCAGATCGCAGAGATAGACGAAAGGCTGAGCGGGAAGCTCGGCGCAAAAATCGCCGTTAATCCTCAAACTGACCCACTACCGGGAGAGTTCATTGGACTCGATCAGGCAGTTGCGGGGAGGCAACGCCCGCAAACTCCACCACTAGAACGTCCCCGGCTCAACCCCTAGTCCCGCAAACCGGAACCGCCCGTCCGTAACCTCGCGGCATGGCCGGTGCCGCGCCCAAGTTCACGATTGCGTTCAAGGTCCCGGAGCTGGAGGACCAGCTCTTCCGGGCCGACGTGCGGCTGCAGCCTGTCATTCGCGCCGCCGCCGAATACTTAAGCGAGCGCGGCAAGACCCTCACGATCACCTGCGTTTTCCGTGACGCGGAGACTCAGGCGCGATACCGCGCCGAGGCGATCCGCCTCGGGCGGCAGGAACCCGTGAAGTCGCCGCACGAGGACGGCCGGGCCGTGGACATCCGCACACGTGACCTGGACGCCGCCACCATCAAAAGCCTCGTCACGAAGCTGAACCGCGAGTTCCCGTACGCGCCGTTCGGCTCCCCCGCCGCCCGCTACCCCACCGCGCTTTATCACGATGTCGGCCAGGGCGCCCACATCCACATCCAGGTCCGACCGCCGTTCCGGCCGCCGGAACGGCATTAACCACGAAGGAGAACCCCGTGCTGAAACTGCTGACTCTCGGATCCGGATACCGGACCTACCTCGTGGCCCTGCTGGTTTTACTCCAGGCAGTGACGAAGCTGCTCATGGGAGACCACGCCGGGGCCCTCGACATCTTCACCTCCGCCGAAATGACCCAGGCCCTCGAAGGCATCGGCATCGCTACCTTCCGGGCCGCGCTGCCCGGCAACCTCGCGCCGCTCCTGGACCAGATGAAGCGGAACGTCCGGATCCGCTCGGTGGCGCTGGTGTTCGCGCTCGGACTCGGGCTCACGCCCGCTGCCTGCGCCAGCCGTTACGATGGGCCCTGCCTGAAATCCTGCGGCGAGGACTGCCTTCGCACCTGCGAGGACCGCTGCCGCATCCGGCCGGAATCCCCAGTCCTGGAGCCCGGAACAGTCGGGGACGGGCCAGCCATCGTCCGGACCGGCTCCAGGTGTTCCTGAACGCCCTGAACGGGCTTCTTCGCCGGATTGCGCGGCGGCTCCGGAGGGCGGATGAGTTACCAGAACGGGCCCAAATACCTGGAGTCCGGAGCGAAGGCCCGCACCTTCTATGTGGACGATGGGAAACCGCTCTCCGAAATCGCGGACCTCACCGGCGTTTCGGAGGTCACGCTCCGGAAGTGGCGTGACGCCGAAAAGTGGGACGACCTCCGGAAGACCCGCATCGCCTCCAGCGTCAACGTGTCCGAAAAAATCCAGGCGACCCTCGCCGTGCTGGTCACGGAAATGGAGCGGGACGCCTCGGCCGGTGACACCGGCGAGCGGCTCATGACGCTGATCGACCGGATCGCAAAGCTGAACGGAGTTCTCCAGCGCGTGGACCGGAGCGTCGATTTTCTCGGCATCTCCAGGGAAGTCCTCGACACGGTGCTCGGTGTGCTGGCGAAACATGACACGGACCTCGCCCGCCGGTTCGACCAGCACCTCGACCGCATCAACCGCGAGCTGATCGACCGGTACAAGGAGATCCGTTCTCGGTGAGCCACCAGCTGAAGATCAGTGACTACCTCCGGGCGATGGAGGAGATCCGCGCGAAGCGGCTCCAGTCGGTTCTGCCGTTCGAGGATGTGTCGCCGGAGGCATGCCGCCTCCGCCGCGAACGGGCGGCCAAAGACCCGGGCTGGTTCCTCCGCACCTATCTGCCTCACTGGTTCGAGACGGAGCTGTCGGAGTTTCACCGAGCGCTGATCGGCGTGTCGCTGCTCCGGGATAAACCGTCCGCGACCGTCGGCCCCCGCGGCTTCGGAAAATCCACGGTCACGTCGTTCGGCATGCCGATCTGGAAAATGCTGTGCGCCGGCTACCGGTTCGGCTTCGTCCAGTCGATCACCGAAGACCTCGCCTCGAACTTCGTGACGGCCGTGCGCGACGAGTTCGAGGCGAACGAGCGCCTCCTGTGCGACTACGGCCCCCAGTGGACCGAAGGCGCCTGGACGCAGACCGACTTCACGATCCGCAGCGGCGCCCGGCTGATGGCGCTGGGACTCAGCCAGCCGATTCGCGGCCTCGTCACCAGAGGCCAGCGTCCCGACTTCGGCGTGTTCGACGACCTTGAAGACGAGGAACTGGCGCGGAACCCGGACCGGGTGAACGCGCTGCTCACCGACATGATGGCGAAGGTCATTCCGGCCCTGTCGCCGAAGGGCTGGACGCTCACCTGGGTGGGCACGCTGGTGTCCAAGACCGCCGCGCTCTCGCGGCTGGTAAAAGGCGACTCGGAATTCTCGCACGCCTGGGAATGCCGGATCTGGCGTTCGCGGGACGAACGGGGCGAATCGATCGCACCGCTCATCAAGAGCACCGCGTTCCTGGACGCCGAACTGGCCCGGCTCGGTTCGCGTCTCTACGCGCAGGAGTACGACGGGGAGCCGAACGAGGACGGCATGATGTTCCGGCCGTCGTGGGAGACCTCCTATCCCGACGCGCTGATCGGCCGCTGGGACGGTTTCCGCCTCGCCGCCCACTCGGACCCGGCTGCCGGTCAGGGGCGATCAAACGACTTCAAGGTGATCGTCGTGGACGCGCTGAAGGACGGCCGCCATCACATCGCCGAGGTCCGCATCCGGAAAGATTCCCCGGAGGAATACGTCCGGGCGCACTACGACATCTACGAGCGGTTCGGCCGGAAGATCGGCGTCTGGCGGTTCGAGTCGAACGGTTTCGCCTCTCTCTATAAGGAGCCGTTCCGGTACGAGGCGCAGCGCCGTGGCTACTCGCTCCCCTTCACGATGTGGACCGCCCGCGAGGCGAAGGAGACCCGGATCGGACGCGCCGCCCCGGTGATGGAACGGGGCGAGCTGCTCACGAACCGGAACGTGGGCGATACCCGCATCCTGCTCGACCAGCTGTTCGCCTATCCGCGCACCTCGGTGAAGGACGACGGTCCGGACGCCATGGCGGGGGCGATGGACGGCCACCGGACGGCGGCCGGCCGGATCAAGGCGTTTGCGCGGCGGCGGTGAACACCGTCGGCACGGAGGAACCATGGGACTGAGAGAATCTTTTCTGAGGATATTCGCCGCCGGCGGCGAGAAGCTGAAGCCCGAGCCGGGCGCACTCGGGTCGGACCGCTCCGATCCCGCCAGCACCGACGCCTGGCTCGCGGTGAAGCGGAATCCCGACGAGGTGCTCCGGGACGAAGGCCGGACGCTCCAGCACTACCGGGAGCTGATGGTCAAGGATCCGAAGGTCCGCGCCGCCATCCGTGAGCGCCGGGTCTCTGCCCGCCGGCGGCCCTGGGAGATCGTCCCCGCGGGAGACACACCCGCCGACCTGGAGGCCCGCGAGGCCGTCGAGGCCATGCTCCTGCTGCTCCCCATGGAACGGATCAACAACCACCTGCTGGCCGGGATCGGCACCGGCGTCGCCGTGGCCGAGATCGTCTGGGAGACACGGGACATCCTCGGCCGGACGCTGATCGTGCCCGCAAAGATTCTCGGCCGCCCCGCGCGCCGGTTCGTGTTCGATCACGAGAACCATCTCCGGATGCTCACCCGCGAGCAGCCTCAGAACGGCGTCGAGCTGCCGGAACGGAAGTTCCTCGTCTTCACACACGAGCCCGAAGACGACAACCCCTACGGCCAGGGCGAGGCGAAGTTTGTGTACTGGTACTCATGGTTCAAGAGGCAGGTGATCGATTCGTGGGTGCGGATGTCGAAGAAGTTCGGCTCCCCGACCAGCATCGCCACCTACCCGGATACCTATACGGACGAGCAGATCGACGACCTCGAAGCGGTGATCGCGGAGATCGAGGAGATGTCCGGCGTCACGATCCCCGGCGACGTGAAGGTGACGCTTCTGGAGAGCGAGCTGGCGAAGGCTGGAAACCTGTCATTCATCCCGCTGATCCAGCTGCTGGACGACGGGATCACGCAGGCGATCATCGGACAGACGCTGTCGTCAGGCGAAGGCCGGAACGGCACCCAGGCGCTCGGTGCGGTTCACCTTCGGACCAAGGAGGAGCTGACCGCCTGCGACTGCGAGGAACTGATGGAGGTCTTCAACGGCCAGCTCATCCCGTGGATCTGCGGGTTCAATTTCAACGTGGACCGTTTCCCGCGCTTCGTCATCAACTACGACGCGAAGGCGGACCAGAAGAGCCTCGCCGAGCGGGACCGCCTGCTTCAGCAAATGGGCGTGGAGATTCCGGAAAGCTACGTCCGGGAGACCTACGGCATCCCGGCGCCGAAGGACGGCGAACCGGTGCTTCAAGCGGCGGCCCCGCCAGCCGCGCCGGGATCGCCCCTGCCGGAAGAAGGCGGCGGCCCGCCGGACAATCCGCCCGCGACCCCATCAGATGGACCCGCCCGTGAGTTCGCACGAAAGCTGACGCTGACGGAGCGGCTCGACCTGATCGAGTTTTCCCGCGAGCGGCACGACCGGATCGACGAACTCTCGGAACGGGCGCTCCGCACGTTCGGCGACCCGATGCGCGAACTGAGGGATGCCTTCGACGCGGCGGTGCAGTCGGCCGGGGCGCTACCGTCGCTCGCCTCCTGGCGGATGGCTCCGCCGCTTCCGCTCGTGGACATCATGGAGCGGCTTGTTCTTGCCGGACGCCTTGAGGGCCGCGTCTCCGTGGTGGACGAAGCCCGCCGGTCCGGCTGGACGCCGGACGGCCGGTTCCGCCTCGCACCGGTGGAGGCGCTCGACTTCATCGCCATCAACATCCTGAACCTCGTGCCCACCGAGGCGCTGAAGCTGTTCGCATCGAAGCTGCCGATGACGCAGGAGGCGCTGAAGGCGGTGGCGGACGCCGCCCGCCGGAAGGCGTTCTCCATCGCGGGCGACGTGACGGAGCAGTTCGTCTCGGACGTCCAGAAGGCGCGCGCCGAGGCGTTCGAGCAGGGGAAGACCCTGAAGGAGTTCACGGACTCAGTGAGGCAGATCTACCAGGACCACGGTTACACGCCGGCGTCGAACCACTACCTCGAGACCGTTTTCAGGAACACCGCCGCCGAGGCCTACAACGGCGCCCGCTGGCAGCAGATGAACGACCCGGACCTCGGCGACTTCTACTGGGGGTACGAATACCTGACGGTCGGCGACGACCGCACGCGGCCGGCGCACGCGGCGCTGGCCGGGTTCGTCGCGCCGAAGGCCGATCCCGTGTGGCGTACGATCTGGCCGCCCAACGGCCACCGCTGCCGGTGCGCCACGCGCGGTGTGACGAAAGCCGACGCCCGCCGTCGCGGCCTCACCGGACCCTCGCCGTTCCCCGCCGGATTCACCCCCGATCCCGGCTGGGACCACAACCCCGGAGCCACCGAATAACGAGGAGACGCCCATGCCCGAAAAATCCGCCAACGAAAGCTCGCTCGGAGACCAGTGGATCGAGATCCTGAAGACCGGGACGTTCGTGGACGCCCACGGAACGAAGGTCACGTTCACGGAAGCGGACCTGAAGACCATCGCCGAGCGTCACGGCCCGGAATGGTACGAAGCGCCCATCGTGCTGGGGCACCCCAAGGACAATCACCCTGCTTATGGCTGGGTGGACCGGCTCAAGGTATCGGGCGGACGGCTGCTGGCGAAGTTCCGCGATGTCGATTCGCGGTTCGCCCGGTGGTTCCGCGAAGGGAAGTTCCGGAAGAAGTCGGTGCGGGTACTGAAGGACGCGAAGGGCTGGTTCCTCGCGCACGTCGGCTACCTCGGTGCGGTGCTCCCCGCCGTTCCCGGCATGGCGGACGGCGACCCGGAGTTCGCGGTCCCGCAAACCGGAACCGGCGCTTCCTACGATGGTCCAAGCGGCACGGCCTTCGACTTCGAGTTCGGGGGCGATAGCGCCGAAGACCAGATGCAGGAGCCCGAGATGACGGAAGCCGAAAAGCAGAAACTGATCCAGGACGCGACGGCAGCTGCCTCTGCCGAGTTCGCGAAGACGCTGAAGGCCAAGGATGACGAGCTGGCCGATCTCCGCAGGAAGGAGAAGGAAACCGCCGACCGTCTGGCGAAGGAAGCCGAGGTCCGCGCCCGCGCCGACGCAAAGGATTTCTCCGAATCTCTCGTCAGGGAGGGGAAGATCCTTCCGAAGTTCTCCCCGCTTCTGACTGAGCTGCTCGCCGGTCTCGCCGACACCGACACCGTCGAGCTGGCAAAGGGCGACGGCGCGAAGGAAACCCTCCCGCGCCGCAGCGCCTTCAAGTCGTTCCTCCGCGATGTGCTCGGGCAGGGGAAAAAGCCCAATGCCGACCTGTCGAAAGAGGTCGCCACGAAGGATTCCGATCCGGGCGACAAGGCCGGCAAGGGCAAGGACGGTGCCGACCTGTCGACGGAGCAGAAGCTCCACAAGGCGGTCTCGAAGATCCGCAAGGAAGACCCGAAGATTTCATACGGCGACGCCCTGTCCCTGGCCATGAGCCAGCTGCAGGCGGCCGAAACCGAAGAAGACAACAGCGAGGACTGATCCGATGGTAATGGACGCAACCCACCAGCCCCTTCTCCGCGAGGACATCACTGCCGCCGCCGCCCTCGAGGCCCACCGCTTCGTCGGAGCCGACGGGAACTACGCGACAGCCACGAATCCCGCGAAGGGCGTCACCGAGCGGCGCTACAACTCCGGCGACACGTTCGCCTCCATCGTCATCGGCACGGCGGTCGTGGAACTCGCCGAGGCGGTCCTCGGCGGGCAGAACCTCGGGCCTGGCGCCAGCGGCAAGGCCGTGAAGTGCGGGCCGTCCGGCACGGCAGCCATCGCACTCGCCGCCGGTTCGGCGGGTGACACGATCCCGGTGCTGCTCGTCCAGCATCGGAAGACTGTCACGATCGTACACCTGAACCTCGGAACGGTCACGGCCAACACGACCAAGAAAGGACCGTATCTGCCGGCGAATGCCGAGCTGGTCGGTGCCTATGTGGAGTCCGCCGACGGCCGTACGCAGTCGGATACCGACTATCTGGTTATCGAGCTGAAGAACGGCTCCACCGTTCTCGCGGACTTCGATACCCGTACCACTGACGGCGACGGAGCCCTCACCGCCGACGTTGCCGCCGCCATGATCATGGCGAGCCGGGCTGCCGGCGGCGGACGGCTGGACGCCGTCGTCACCAAGGGCGGAACGGTCTCAAACTCCGACTTCAAAATCACGGCGCTGATCGCGCTCTGATCCGGACGGGAAGAAACGACGAAGGAAAGGTGACGAACGATGCCTGCTGAAAAGAACCTGGACAACCTCGCCGCCGGGCTTCACCCGGTCCTGAACGAGGTCTCCCTCGGCTACCGGGCGCAGAGCCTGATCTACGGCGAAATCCTTCCGGAACTGATCGTTCCGGTCGAGACCGTGCAGATCGAGTCGTTCGGCCATGACGCCTTCGTGGTCGTGAACGACGAGCGTTCGCCCCGGAACGACCCGAAGCGGATCGTCACCAGCGACTCGAGTTTCGGCGACGTGACGCTCCGGGAACATTCGCTCGAGGAGCTGATCGACGTACGGGAAATCCGGGCGGCGAAGACCCGCCCCGGCGGCGAGGTGGACATCGAGTCGCGCAAGACGAAAGTCCTGCAGCACCGCATCGAGCTTCGCAAGGAAGTGCTGTGCGCTGGCATGGTCACGAACGCGGGCATCTACCCCGCCGACAATAAGGACACGCTGACCAGCACCGCCAAATGGTCGCACGACAGTTCCGATCCGCAGGTGGCGATCCTCGCCGCCGCCGAGGCGATCCGGCGCGGCACGGGCGGCCAGCAGCCGAACCGGCTGATGCTCCCGGTGCCGGTATTCAACCGGCTCCGGACGCACCCGAAGGTCCGCGCCGCGTTCGCCTACCAGAAGGGCAGCCTCCCGACGGCGGACGACCTCGTGACCTATTTCGGCATCCCCGGCCTCCAGATCGTTCTCGGCTCCGCCGCGACGATGACCAGGGACGGCGGCACGATCACGGATGTCTGGAGCGACTTCGTGCTGCTCTACTACCGGAACCCGGTCAACGAAAAGGAAGCGCCGACGTTCGGCTGGACCCTCCGGCTGAACGATCCGCAGTTCCAGCGGGTCCGCACTTACGACACGGCCAACGGCAAGGGCCGGGTCGTCCAGGTCAATGATTTCTACGCGCACTACGTGGCGCTGGCGAAAGCCGGCTTCCTCTGGACCGACGCGCTGTAGAGATTCGCATCCTGAAGCGGACCCGAAGTCCGCCGATGGGAAAACGGGCGAAACGGAAGGAGCCTCCGCCTTCCGTCGCCGGGGAGAGAGAGGCGCCCCCGGCCTGACGAGCCAGCCTCCCGGAAGGAAAGAGGCAGAACGTGGGTGCCTACGTTACGAGCCAGGATGTCGCCCGGTCGATCTCGGCGGACATGCTCATCCACCTGACGGTGGACGCGGTGCCGCTGCCGCTGGACGCCGCCGCCGACGGGCTGGTGATCTCGGCTGTCATCTCCGAGGCCGAAGCGCTCGTCGATTCCTATCTGGAACCGGCCATGGTTCTTCCGCTCACGGGACCGGCCCTGGTCCGCGCCCGCGAACTCGCGCTCGCCGTCGCCCGGTTCAAGCTGTTCTCGCGAAAGAACGAAGTCTCCCGCCACGAGGATGTCAGGCATGACTTCGAGCGGGCGCTGAAGGAACTCCAGCAGATCAGCGCGAAGCGGCTGCCGCTCGGCGACACGGACGCTCCACGCGTCACGTCGGCGAGGATCGTGAAGCAGACCGCCGCGACGGAAACCTACGATGGCCGCCGCCGGGAGGCGTTCACGTCATGACCGCCGTCACCGGCTTCACAGAACTGTCCACCGCGCTCCAGCGGATGGCCGCTGCCGCGGCGAACCCCACGCGGATGCTGAAGCGCTGCCGCGAGCACATCCTGAACGACGTGTCCCGGAACTTCGAAGACGAGGAAGCCCCCGGTGGGGAGAAGTGGGACCCGCTCGCGGTCGCCACGCTCCTGAACCGGACGAAGGGGAAGGGATCGGGATCGCCGAAGATTCTCCGCGACACGAGCACGCTGGCCCGGTCCTTCACCGGGCAGGTGACGGTCATGGGTTCGTCCGGCGTTCTGGAAGTCGGCACGAACGACCCGAAGGCGAAGTTCCACCAGGACGCCGGCGGGAACGGGCCGTCCCGCTCGAAAATTCCCGAGCGCCCGATGATCGGGTTCGACGATGATCTCGCCGCCCTCTGTCTCGGCGAGATCGAGGAAGAGCTGGAAAGGATCGTGTCGCTATGAACAGCGCCGAATGCCTGGCCCAGCTCGACGCCGCCATCCTCGCCGTCGCCACGGCGAAAAACTGGAAGTGCGCCCGCACACAGCTCATCGAAGATCTGCTGCAATACTCCGGCCTCTGCCATGCCGATGCGGACACATTCGGAAACTCGTTCAGCGGCCAGCCGATGGCGAAGGTCCTCCACGAGCCGGAAACGCCGGAGGGCGGCGAACCACCGGTGCCGGTGGTCCGCGAACTGCGGGAACGGTACCGGGCGGCACTGGGCTACACGGTGCGGGTGCATGTCGGGCAGCCGAAGCATTCGGTCGAATTCGCCGAGGCCCTGGCCCTTGCGCTGCCGCGCCGGTTCGCCGACGCGCAGGACTGCGAGTGCCGGGTGACCGCCGGTGACATCCGGCTGGACGAGCGGCTTGACCGCCTGGGACATCCCGGCATCGCGCTGTTCGACGTCGAGTTCGAGGGGCCCCGCTGCACGGAATCGGAAGTCCCTGTGGTGGCGTCCGTCCAGATGGAGGTCCGGGCCGGCGACGTGACGAAGACGTTCCCGCCGGTTCCCCCGGCCGAAGAGCCCGAAGGAGATCCCGATGTCGAAGACTGAAATCACCCTGCTGAAGGCCGGCGGCCGATCTTTCGCTTCCGGGGAGGGCGAGATCCGCCCCGGCACACCGGCTGCTTATGCCCGCGACCTCAATGTCAGCCCGGCGGTGTTCGCCGGCATGAAGATATTTGCCGGGTGGAAGTCCGGCGCGGGCGACCGCTCCAACAGCATCGAGGTCAGTGCGGACGAGTTCCGCAGCGTACTCGATGCGTTCTGCTCGAAGCGGGCCACCGGCGACTCGCGCCCGTTCCGGGCACTGTTTCCGGAAACCCCGGCACATCGCCCGGCACCTTCCGGGAAACGGCAGCGCCGCGACGAGCCGGACAGCAGGAATCCGGAAGACCTGAAAGGCGGTAACTGATCATGCCCTTCGGCGGAATCAACGCGACGAGGACCGCAGGTGAACTGAACCGGCTTCCGGAGGATGTCTCCGGCCGCGCGCTGCTCGCCGGAGTCACCTCGAAGGACGGCGACGCGGGCCGGGTTTTTTTCCTCGGCCGTGACGTGAATCTCCGGTCGGTGCTGGGACGCGGATCGCTCGCCGACCTCGCCATCGACCACTACGTGGAACTGAACGCCCGCAAACCGGCCATCGGCGTCAAGGCCGATCCGAGCATTCCCGGAGTGCTGGGCGCGCTGTCGATAACCGGAACCAGCGGCGGAACGGCCGCGCTCTCCGGAGACCCCGCGGAAGATTTCGAGCTCGTGGCCGTCATCACGAAGGCGGGCCAGCGCGGCACCGCGATGGTGAAAATCTCCTTCGACGGCGGCGACACGTTCCTGCCGTCGGCGCTCATCCCGTCGGACGGCGCCATTGAGATCGCGGACACCGGCGTGACGATCACCTTCACGAACCACGAGTCAGTAGACCCGAGCTTCCTCGCGGGGGACACCTGGACCGCCACGGTCAAGGGCCCGGCGGCCAGCGCCGCCGACATCGTGGAGGCGCTCGACGCCGCCATCGAGGCCAACCCCGATCTCGACTTCGAATTCGTCGCCGTGGCCGGTCCGTCGTCGGCGGCCGACTGGGCGGCCTACGAACAGTGGTCCTTCGACCGGGCTGTCTCCGGAAAGCCCTGCTTTTTCGTCTGCGAACTGGCGGGCCGGGACTACGAGGACGAAGAAGAGGACATGGACTCCTGGGTGAGCGCGTCCCGGAACGAGGCGAACAGCTTCGCCACCGACCGCGTGGCCGTCGTCGCCGGACCGGTCGAAGTGAGCCGACAGGGCCGCACCGAGCACGCCAGCCCGCTCGGCGTCTTCGGATCGCGCATCCAGGCCGTCACCGTCAACCGGCAGATGAGCCGGGTGCTCGACGGCAAGGCCGCCGCCATCGTGCGCGTCGACAAGGCGTTCACGAACACGCATGCGCTGTTCCTGCACGACGCCCGGATCAACACCGTCCGCCGCCACAATGGCCACCGGTCGTGGTACTGGAGCCATGCGCGGACGCTCGCCGAGGACGGCAGCCCCTACCAGTCGCTGCCCACGGTGCGGGCGCTCGACAAGCTGGTCCGGCTGGCGCTGTTCGCCGCGACGTTCAGTTTCGGGGACGATTCGTCTCCGCTCGAGGGTGACGGCGCCGGACTCGGGCTGCTCGTGGCCAACGTGAAGAACGCCATCGTGAACGGGATGGTGAACCGGACGCCGTCCGAGCTCGTCGCGGTCAGTGTCGAGATCGCCCCCACGACGAATCTCGCCGCCGACGGCAAGGCCATCGTCGTCGTGAAGGCGCAGCCGGTGGACCACATCGAGGACATCGAGATCCAGATCGGCGTAACGAGCCAACTGGTCACGCGATGAAGACGGCGCAAACCCGAGGAGAACCGGCATGATCAACGGACGCACCTATGACTGGGAGACGATCAAGATCCTGCTCCCGAAAAACATCGAGGTTCACTGCACGGGGATCAACTACGCGACCGAACGCGTGATGAACCACCACCATGGAAAGGACGCGGAACCCGGCATCGGACTGGGACCCCGGACCCACTCGGGAGACCTCGCGATGAACCGCGAAGGGTTCAACCAGCTGATGCTCTACGTGCGCGGCATGCTGAAGGCCTACGCGGACGAACTGCCTCCGTTCCCGGTGATCGTCCACTTCGGCAACAGCGGCGAGGTCGGATTCACGGATCTTCTCTACAACGTGCGGATCAAGAAGCACGCGCTGGAGGGCGCATCACGAGAGAGCACCAACACCACGGTGAAGCTCGACTTCCTCTGCACGAAGATCGACTGGGCGGTGCCCAGTCCCAACCCGCTCCCGGTCATCTGACCGGCGGCCCTGATCCAGTCCCACGGAGGCGATCATGAGTGAAGAAACCAGCACCGGCGAGGCCCTTAAATCCGCGCCGCCCCATGTCCTGGAGCACCACAAGCGCGACGGGCAGGTGATCCTGATCCCCGTCGATGGCGTGAACCTGTGGTTCCGCGTCCCGCAGGAGGCGGACGTCGAGAGGTTCATGGACGAGGCGGCGAAGAAGCCCAGCCTCGCCACCAAAAATCTCGCGGCGGCCCTGTGCCTCTCCCATACCGAATACGGCGAGTGCCGGAAGAAGAGTCCGGTCATGTTCCTGAAAGTGGCGGGAACCCTGCTCGACCTCACCGGCCTCAACGGGGACCTCGCCGGAAAAAAAGTCTGACCGCCGCGCGGGCCCGGCTCGAGCGGCGGCCATTCGCCCAGGGCCGCGCCCTGATCGAGGCCACGTTCGGACGGACGTTCGGAGCCGACGCAGCATCAAACCCGGACCGGTTCTGGGACCGGGTGGCCGAGGCCCTGTATGTGCAGGAGCAGGTCGCCATCATCCGGGCGAACGCCATCGCCCGGCTGTTCGGGGAGGAGTGAGCCGTGAGACAATACCATCTCGGCGTCGTCCTCGAGGTCATCAACAGGTTTTCGGGCCCGATGCTCGAGGCGCACCGGCAGATCAGGGCGATGGAAGACCAGACGAAAGGGCTCGTCGAGGTTTCCCGCCGCGTGCAGAACGTAGGCAAGGGGATGGCGCTCGCGGGCGCCGCCATCGTCGGCGCGTTCGCGCTGCCGACGAACGCCGCCATGAAGTTCGAGGGCGAGCTGGCGACCCTCAAGTCGATCAGCGGCGCGACGGCCGAGGAATTCGTCAAGCTCCAGCGCGAGGCCAAGCAGCTCGGCGTGGACACCCGGTTTGATCCGACCGAGGCCGTCCAGGCGATGCAGGAGCTGGCGTCCGCCGGGCAGAACACCCAGCAGATCCTCGGGTCGATCCGGCCCACGCTGCTGCTCGCCGAGGCGGGCAACCTCCGGCTCGGCGAGGCCGCCGCTGCCGTCTCCGGTGTTCTCAACAGCTTCCGGCTCGACGTGTCGAAGACCGCGCATGTCGTGGACGTGATGGCGGCGTCCGGAAACATCAGCGCCTTCAAGATCGGCGAACTGGGCCCCGCCATCGGCGCGGCCGGTGCGGCGGCCTATTCGGCGAACCAGTCCCTGGAAGAGACCATCGCCGTCATGGCCTCGCTCCGGAACGCGGGGGTTTCCGCGATGGAATCCGGAACGGCCGTGAGGTCGGCCCTGAACGCCCTCATGAGCCCCTCCGACGAGGCCCGCAAGCTCATCGCCATGCTCGGCATCCAGACCCGCGACGCCTCCGGGAAGATGCTCCCCATGACCCAGGTGTTCGAGAACATCAGCGGCGCGCTCTCGCGGTTCCCCGCTGCCCAGGCCGACGTGTTCAAGGCGAAGATCATGGGCGGGAGCGAGGGGCTCCGCGTCTTCAACTCGGTGATGAACACCGGCATCGGCGAGGTCCGGCGCATGCGCGAGACCATGATCGAGGCGAATGGCGTCGGCGAGCAGTTCGCGAAGAACAACCGGAACACGCTCTCCGGCTCGCTCACCTTCCTGAAAGGAAGCGTGTCGACGCTCGGCATCGAGATCGGCGAGCAGCTCGTCCCGGCGGTAACGAGGGCACTCGACATCTTCACGTCCGGCGTCAACCGGATTCTGGGCTTCGCCCGGGATCACGCCACGCTGACGAAGATCATCGTCTTCTCGACCCTGGCCTTCGGCGGGCTGCTCCTCGTCGCGGGATCAATCCTGTTCACGCTTGGCACGCTCGGCGTCATGATTCCGGCCGTGGCTTCCGGCTGGGCCGCCCTGAATGCCGCCCTCCTGGTGGCGAAGACGGGCCTGGTGTCCGTTCTCGCCCCGCTCTGGGGCCTGGCGGCGGCGGCCTGGGCGGCGATGGCTCCGCTGATTCCCTTCATCGCCGCCGCCGGGGCGCTCGCCTGGGCGGGCCATGTGATCTGGAAAAACTGGGCGCAGATCCGGGGCGAGTTCCGCCTCCTGTTCGACTGGATGGCCGAGGCGGGTCCGAAGATACTCGACACGTTCATCGATGGGTTTCTCGGAGCGGCCGGACGGCTCAAGGACGCAGCCGGCAAAGTGTTCGGGGCGCTGCGCGAATACCTGCCGTTCTCGGACGCGAAGGTGGGGCCCCTCTCGGACCTCACCCTGTCGGGGATGCGCTTCGCCGAAACGTTCGGCGGCGGCATCGAGGACGGCGAGGGGGCGCTCTCGATGAAGGTCGAGAAGACACTCAAGGTCGCCATGCCTGACGCCGCCGGTGCCCGCAGGGGAGCCGCCGGGCGCGGGGAAGGATCCGGGCAGCCCTCGCGCGGCGGCATCGTCCTGAACAGCCCCGTCTTCAACCTGTCGGGAGGTTCCACGAAGTCCCAGGCGATGGAGTTCCTCTCGGTGCTGGACCGCGTGTCCAGGGGGCTGGCATGAGCGGGCGCGTGGCGGTGGCGAACGGCGGCGTGACCCTGGACGGGGTCCCGGTGCCGGGCCGGTACCAGTACTTCTCGGTGGACCGGGACATCGTCATCGACGAGTTCCAGGTCCCCGGCATCGAGGGCTCGATCCGGAAACCGGTCTCCATCGGCGATGCGCGGGCGACGCTCGAACTCCTCCTGCTCGACGAATCGGACTCTGGCGGCGAGACGCCGGAGGAGCAGCTGGCCGGTCTCGACCGGCTCTTTTCCGGAAAGACCGGCGACGGCACCCCGAAGGTGTTCCGCCTTTATGCCCCGCACGCCAAGGCCCGCCGCCTCGGCGAGGTGCTGTTCTCGAAGCTCCGGTCCGAGGACGGCGCTGCCGAGGACTCGATCCGCGCCGTGCTGGAGTTCGAGCAGTTCCGCCCGATGAAGGCCCAGCTCGCCCGCGCCGCCGCGATCATGGAGGGCCGCCGCGCCGCCCTGCCGCCGGCGCTGGAGTTCATGGGCTCGAAGATTTCCACGTCCGGCCAGCCGCCCGATGCCGCCGGCATGCCGCCCAGGCCGGACACGCGCGACCCGGCGCAGATTCCGCCGCTCTCGGGGGGGACCAACTGATGGAACCGTCGGTCGAAGCGGGCCGGCCAGCGGTCAGTTTCAGGATCGGCGGGTCCGACCTCACGCGCCGGCTCGTGCGGCTCACCGTCATCCGGTCGTCGCTGGGCGGAGAGTATGCCGCGCTCGAGGTCGAGAACTCGGACGGTCGTGTCGCCCCGCTGCTGCGGGACCGCGCCCCCGCCAGGCTCGACTGGTTCCGTCCGGGCGAACCGGCACGGGCGCTTTTCGGCGGGTTCGTGGACTCCCATGATCTGGACGAGACCGCCCATGTCATCCTGAAGCCGGGCTCGCCGGTCTTCTGGCGCGACGGGTTCGCCCATGCCAGGAGTTCGGGGGACATCCGGCAGACGCTCTCCGGGATCTGGCAGGATGCCAAGGTCCACCACCTGCCCGGTCCCGCCGCAGGCTGGTCGATCGCGTTCGGCGACCACACCCGCGATGCCGCCCTCGACTCCCTCCTCCATGCGGCGGCCTTCTCGGCGCCGCGCGCCGACTGGCAGGTCACCCGATGGTTCGATACCGGCGGCATACTGCACATCGGCGACCCGATGCTGGCGCCGTCCGCGCCGCAGGTCCGGATCGCCTACGGGACCAACATCATCGCCCGCCGTCACACGGGCGAAGGAATCTTCGAGGCCGAGTGCCCGGCTGCCTTCGGCATCGAGATCGGCCAGCGGGTGCGGGTGGAGGATCCGGTATCCGGCGTCTCCGCGGACGGCCGTGTCCTGATGGCGATCGACACCTGGGACGCCCGCCGGGCGAGAACCGACCTCGCCATGAGGTTCATGCAGTGAGCACCGGTCCGCTCATCGCGGCCGGAAAGCTGCTGGAGACGGTCCGCCGTCTCGTCGAGAAGGCCATGCCGGACCTCTCCCACTACATGCGGTTCCCGGTCGAGGGCGTCGTCACGAAGCTCCACCAGGGTCCGTCCGCCTACGGGGTGGATGTGCAGCTCATGGACCGCAGGGGACGGCTCACGGATCAGGTGATCACGGGACTCGAGCTGGACCCGCTCGTGGGCCGCGACGGCGCGGGAATCTTCGCGCTGCCGGCGGTGGGCACCGCCGTGCGCGTGGCCTTCCTCTATGGCGATCCGAACCGTCCGTATCTGGACGGCCGGACGACCCATTCCCGCATGAAGCGGCTCGCGCAGCCCGGCGCTGCCGCCGGGGAGATCGTCTTCGTGAACGGTGCGGCCCGCGTCGTCCTGCGGCAGGGGATTGCGGAGATCATGGCTCCGCTGATCCAGCTCATGGGGCGCGTGCAGCTGGTGGCTCCCGTGGGGGGCCCCGCGGGGATGGAACTCGCCCCGGGACATGCGATCGACCTCAAGCCGGGCGGAATCACCGAGATTCTCGCCACGCTGCTGACGGTCACCAGCCCGCAGACGGCCATCAACGGGCTGGTGGATCTGGGCGGCCCGGCCGGAAGGCCCGTCGCCCGGCACGGCGACCTCGTGGACGTCAGCGGGCTCCGGGATTCCATGGGCGGTGCGGTCACGGTGTTGGGCCAGCCGCCGTCGGTGATCGCCACGGCCGTGAAGACGAGGGCGGAATAGTCATGGGCACCGCCGGCGGGAAAGACCTGCTTCTGGACGATCCGATGACCGACCTGGAAACCGACGCGGGCGGAACGTTCGTCGAGGGCTCCGGGTCCGAGGTGCTCGTGCAGGACCTCGCGATCCGCCTCCGGGCAGAGCTGGGCTCCATCTTCTTCGACCGCTCCGCCGGGATCCAGTGGAGCCGGTACTACGGCGCCGAATACCAGCCCGGCATGGAGGAGGAACTCCGGCTGGACCTCGAGGACCAGGTGAACGCGGACCCGCGCATCGATCCGGCCTACACAGGGGCCGAGGTCGTGAAGGACGGCCCCTCGTTCCGGTGCCGCGTCTCGTTCGGCTGGTACGACGAGGACGAACTCCGTCGGTCGAGCCTCCTCATCGTGGCCGACCCGGACCGGTTCCAGGTCACCATAGATCGGACCCGCCGCGAGGCGGGCTTCGGACGTGACGAGGGGATTGCCGATGGCTGACATTCCGAAGCTGATGACCCGCGACGAAATCCGCGACGAGGTGATGACGATCGCCCGGCAGAAGCTGCCCGAAGACACGAACCTGAACTCGCCGGGCCTGACGCGCTGGTGGCTGGAAACGCTGATCGAGGGGGCGTTCTGGCTGCACCGGTTCTGCTGGGCGGTGATCCAGATGGTGTTCGCCGCCACGGCGCAGGGCGGCTGGCTGGACCTGCACGGGCAGGACGTGAACCGCCCGCGCAAAGGCGCGCTGGTAGCCGAAGGCGTCGTCACGTTCGTCCGCGAGGGGACCGACGGCAACACGGCGATTCCGTCAGGCACCCAGGTCGGCACAAAGACCGATTCGCAGGGACGAAGATACCTTTATGAGACGGCAGCCGAGGCCGTGATCCCTGACGGCGAGACGTCGGCGGACGCGCCGGTCCGCGCCCTCGGGACAGGCTCCGGATACAACGCCGGAACCGGACGGATCACGGAGATTGTCACCCCGGTTCCGGGCGTCGATAGCGTCACGAACGGCGAGAACTGGCTCACCGCCGAGGGCGCCGACGAAGAGGACCACGAGCCCTACCGCACCCGGATTCTCGGCGTCTGGCAGTCGCTGGCGTCGGGCACCACCGCCGAAGCCTACCGGCAGGCGGCGCTGGCCGTGCCCGGAGTCGTCTCCGCCTTCGTTGACGCGCAGCACCCGAGGGGGCACGGAACGGTCGACGTGTACGTGGTGAGTTCGGCCGGCATTCCGACCGAGGGGCTGATCGAAGCCGTCACGGAGGCGCTCCAGGCGATCCGGCCGGTGAACGACGATCTGCTGGTTCTGGGCCCGGCCGCCGTGCCGGTGGACGGCGAGGCCCAGCTGGTGGCGTTGCCGGGCCGCGCCTATGCCGGTCTCGCCGCCGAGGCGGAAACGGTCCTGGACGCCTTCTTCGAGCTGAACGGCTCGCTGGAACCCCTGCTCCGGCCGCAGGAGGTCGGGGAGGATTTCGTCCGCGCCCGTCTGGCGATGGAGCTGCTCCGGCGGTTCCCGCTGAAAGATGTGGTGTTCGCCGCGCCGTCCGCGAACGTCACGCTTGCGCCCGGCGAACTGGCCGTACGCGGAGAGTGGACCCTCACGGTCACGGAGGCTTCGCAGCCGTGACCGTCATCGAGTATTTCCGCGACTGGCTGAACGTGCCGTGGCTGTGGGACGCCGGGAAGAAAATCCACGGCCTGTGGGAGACGCTCACCGAAACGCTCCAGAAGCGGCAGGACGAGCTGGAGCTGGCCCGGACGCTCCGGTTCCCCCGGTTCTCGGAAGGCGAGGCACTCCGGCGCCACGGCCGCGCCCGGGCGATCGATCCCGCGACCGGCGAAACGGAGGACCATTACCGGGCCCGGGTCATCGCGGCGCACGCCACCTGGCGGTCGGCGGGCACCGACCCCGGCATGGTGGCCGCGCTCGTGCTGCTCGGGTTCCCCCGCGTGGAGATCCTCGAGGACCGGTCGGAGACCTATTACGACGGAACGTGGGTCCACGACGGAATGATCGATTTCGGCTGGCTCGCCTGGGCACTGTTCGACGTGGTGATCTATCTGAATTCGGAAGACCAGATCCCGGACGTTCACGCCTGGCGGCGCCTCCTGAACCAGGTCCGCCTCGTGAAACCGGCAAGGTCAAGGCCCTACCGGTTCCTGTTCTATCTTTACGATCCGGACGGCGATCACACCTACTACGCGACCGTGTTCGCTTCCGAGACCGGGCACCCCTACCGCTACGACGGCGCGGACTACAACGGCGGCCAGCTGCTCCACGGCGGGGCGGCGGAATACGGCGGCGTCTGGGGGCTGCCATCGGACCTGTGGGAATGACCGCGACGGTCCCGCAAACCGGAACCGCCCCCGCGTAAGGTCAGGAGCGGAGGCCACTCCGGACCGTCATGGGCGTATTCGCAGATCCAGCACCGGCAGACCGCTATGCAGCCTTCGAGGCGGACGTCCCGAAGATCGAGACCTCTGATCTCGTACAGGGCGGTGACGAGACCGCGCCGTCCAACAAGACCGGGCGGGGCCTGAACCGCCGCGTCACGGCGGTCGCCCAGCAGCTGTCGGACCTGATCGGTGCCGACGTGCGCGATTCCTCGGTGAGGGCCCATGCCCGCAAGGCCGCCGAACTCTACCGCCTCTTCGGAAACCGGATGTTCGCCGGGTCGGATGTCACTTCACCGGCGCCGAACACCGTCCGGCTGCCCTCCTCCTGCCGGATCCTCGTGAACGGCTACTGGTACGAACCGTCCGCCGACCGCGACAAGAGCGACCTTCCGGAGTCGAACTCCGGCGGGCTGTATCTGCACTTCAGCGGCTTCGACCCTGAAACGAACCGGCCAGTGTTCGAGCTCGTCACGGCCGGTGCCGACGGAGTCGCCGAATTCGCATGGACGAACGGCGTCCGGTCGGTGGCAGACCCGACGAGGTTTTTCCTGTGCAACTGGGCGACGAACGGCATCGGAACCGTCACCGTGACGTTCCCGGCGAAACCGCTCGCGGATTCCGACCTGGCCCTGCCGGTCGGCATGCCCGTGCCCTGGATCCGGAAGGGGTCCGCCGACGCGCTGCCCTCGAACTGGATCGCCCTCACGGGCGGCACCGTAAGCCAGCCTCGCTCGCCCTTCCACGGGCTTGCGGTCCCGGACCTGACGAACCGGTTCGTCCGGGGCGCGGCGGCGTCGGCCGAAGTCGCCTCGACGCCGTCCGGCGGCTCCGATACGCACAGCCACACGACCGGCACGAACCCGACCACCGCCTCGCCAGGAAACGAAGTCATCGAAAACAACACCTCGGTGGTCGGCGGCGGCGCCATCAACAACCACCTGACGGCGCACACGCACTCTGTGTCCACGGCGAACCATGTTCCAGCCTACCGGGGCTTCCAGTACGCCATGAGGATCTACTGATGTTCTATCCGCAGGAACTCGACGCCGGGGGCTCGCTGCAGTCGCCTACCCGCGACGGAGGCCGCCGTGCGCCGATCGACGCTCCGGAAATCTTCGTCCGGTGGAAGCATCTCGTGGCGGTGCTCGTGGGGTCGTTCGCGGTGAACTGGGCGGCGACGATGGCCTACATCGAGCTGCGCGTGCGGCCCGTCGAGCAGGCGATGGGAGATGCCGTGGCGGAGCTGAAGGAAACGCGCCATGCGCTGGTGGCGCTCGCCACCCAGCTCGCCGTGCTCACCGAACGCGGCGGGCGAAACGGAGGTGGCAGGTGATCCAGTGGAAGGAGCAGCGGTTCGCCCTCCAGGCCGGCCAGCTGGCGGTGCTCCGGCAGCCGCAGGCCGAGGATGTCCGGATCCAGATCTACGGCGAGGGTGCTGGCCTCGATGATTTCAGCGGCGCGGTCATCGCGGTCGAAGGGTGCGACACCGACCCTGGCCAGCCGCTGCCGTCGGACCCGGCCGAGCAGCTCTTCGCCAGCGAGGGGGCCCTGAACCAGGACACCTCCACATCGGTCTGGGAGCCGATGGAGGACCAGGAGGGCGAGATCACGATGGGCGCCGGCCGCCGCACACTCCAGATCGACTCGGTGCCCCAGCGCCTCAGGCTGCGCGAGACGGGCTCGCTCGGCTCGGGACACACGGTCTACGGCCGGTTCCTGTACGGGATCCGGGTCGCCTGAACGGAGAGACGAGATGCAGATTACGAGACTACCCGGGGCCCTACGAAACTGGCGGGATCCCGTCGCGACGGTCCCGGACCTGCCGGATGCCGGCAACCGCGAGGGCGACATCCGCGTCGTGCTCACTGGCCCCGGCGACGGCGCGCCGGTCATCCGCATCTGGAAGGGCGGAGTCTGGACCGTCCCGGCCGGCGAGAGCGCGCTCCAGTGGCTCACCGGGAGCGGCGCTCCCGGAAACGAGACCGGCTCCGATGGACAGTTCTACGTCGACACCGCCTCGCCCGGCCTCGATTTCTACGTCAAGTCGGGCGGCGAGTGGGCCTTCAGCGGCCAGCTTCGCGGCCCGGCCGGCGAGCCGGTCGGCGAGGGCGGCGCGGACACCGGCCAGCTCATGGGCTTCGACGAGGGCGTCCTCGGCGACGCCACCTCAGAGGGCGAGCCGCTCCCGGACACGGTGACGGCCGAAATCCTCCCTTACGAGATCGAGTTTTTCGAGGGCAGCTACGAGGGTGCGCCGCCGCCTGAGCTCGGGAATCCGGGCTCCCTCGCCCGCGATACCGCCGCCGGAGACGGGCAGAACGCGATCTGGTACCGGCACGGCCGCACCGGCTGGGAGCTTCTCGGCGTCACCGCCGGCGGAGCGATCCTCGACACGGATGGGCCTCCTGACAACGGCACGGGCGAGGACATGGACCTCGCCGTCGATGCCGCCGCCGGGAAGGCATATATCAAGGACAGCGGGAGCTGGAGCGAGGTCTACGACATCGGCACACAGCTCGGCGTGGCGATGGCGAGCCTGAGGTTCGCGCTCTATTCCGGCGCGACGGCCCGCGAGGCGGCACGCCTGGAAGACATCCAGGCGCTCGATGGCGACGCCGGTACCGACGGCTTCAGCGTCGGCTGGTATGACCACTCGGACCCGCAGGTCGCGGTGGTGTTCACGGCTGGGTCACCGACGGCCGAGACCGCCCTCGGACTCCGGCGCTGGCGGGCGGCTATCCGCCGCGACGGCAAGGACGGCTCCACGCGCATCTCGACCTACGCGGTTCAGCTCCCTGACGGCCCGGCGCTGGTCATGCTTGACCGAACGCAGTCGGGCGCGGAGTTGGCTGCATTCGTTGGTCCTCTGCTCGGAACACCCGGCCCATTTCTTCCGATGGCACCAGTTTCAGGTGCAGCCTTTCACGAAGGCATGTGGAAGCGTGTGCTGTCAGTGGACTCTGACGGCTGGCCGGTGCTGGGGCCCACGTCCGGCGCGTCGGCCGGGATCGTAGAGCTGGTGTTCGATTCCGGCGCGACTCCGGATGGCTCCACGGTCTTCAGCGACTGGGAGTCCATGATGGAGTTCCTCATGGACGCCATTGCAGAGGGCGCGCCGGGCGCCCGTATCCGGTGCCGGAGTAATATCTCCGTCCCTGTCGGCGGCGTGCCGTTCGGCGAACTCCAGATATGGCCGGTCGAGGGCATTGAGTTCGTGAATGCGCGCAACAGCTACTCGACGGGGGGCAACGCCAGCCCCATCGTCATCACGCTGGAAATTACCGAGGAGGAGTCGGTGGAGACCGCCAGGGCGATACTGGCCGGTACCCCCCGGTTCAGCGGGGGTCCATTTGAGGTCGAAGGTCTCTCCGGCGAGGACGCGCAGCTCCTCATTACCGGTACTGCTGGAGGTAATCCTGAGACCGGCTCACGGCTCGTCCTGGATGATGTCGCCATATCCAACGGTGCCGGAGCGGGTGTCATCGGCGGTCTGATCACCACCGCCGGTACCGTGGTGATCGGCCGTGGGCGGACCGTTTTGGGTCCGGGCAGCTTCCATCACGACGACGGGTTGGCGCCGCTCGTCCTGCTGGACGGCCAGTCGGTTCTGGCCGATGATGCTGTCGTGGGGATCGATGACGATTCCCAGGGTCTCACAGTGGTTCACCTCACCCAGGAGACACGCGCGAGCACGGTGCACGCGGGTTACAGCGGGACGGTCTCGGCGCTGACGCCGGACCGGCTCGGAGACAGTATGGATGATCCAGAAGGGGCTCCGGCGGCCTACATCCGGCTCGACCTGTCGAGCGGGAAGCTGAGGGTCAGCGACGGCGCGGGCGGCTGGGAAACCGTGACGCTCGACACCTGAGCGAGTGACGGAGGAAAAGCGCATGGGAATCTTAACTCGAAAGAACGGACCAAAAGGCCGCGCTTCGCGGCCCGGCCTCCGCGAACGGCTGGCCGCCAGGCGGAAGGCCTCCCCGGGTCCGCCCACGGCCAGGCCACGGGCGCGCCGGCAGGCCAAGCCTGGCGAGCCGCTGACGGCCGGGGAACGAGTCCGCCGGGCGGGCATCCTGGGCGGCTGTCGGCCGCAGGAGAGTTCGTCACAGCAGGCGCCACTGTCGCGGCCCCCATTCCCGGGAGACCTTACCCCCTCATCGCCGGTTTCAGTCCGGCCCGGACCCTACGACCGAATCATCCGGATGCTCCGCGACCCGGCCTACCGGAAGGCGGTGAAGGCCGAACTGGAGCAGAAGCGCGAGGCGGTGCGATCGAGGCAGGCCGCCCGGCTCGCGCGGGCGAAGGCCCGCAAGACCGCCGCCGCGCCGGCCTGATCCATCAAAAGAACACCGTTGTGTTGTGAAGTGCCCCGGCCGAGCCAGCGATCCTGGCGGAGCCGGCCCCAGCAAAAACTGAAACCCGCGCCGTCCCTGACCCTCAAAAAGTGAAACGAATCGACTCAAAAAGTGAAACCCGCCGGAAAGGCGTTTATGACAACTTTTCGCGCCGGTTTATGACACGCGCTTACAGCTTGAGCAGAAATGGGGACCGGTCTGGCTGTTCAAGGTGGAGTAAGGCCTCCTACCTACTCCCGCATTCCCTTCAGTTCGCCGCCATCGAAATCCAGATAGATGAGCTTGTTGAGTTGCGGGATGTAGGTCCAGGTCTCGGTGCCGGGCAGGGCGCCCGGTATGCGCTCGTGCGGGACGCCGAGCGTGAGCAGCACGTGTTCGGTCTTCATGCCTGGCCGGAGCTGGCGGGAGACAATCTGCCCGCGGAGTTCGGGCGGGAGCCGGTTGAAGTCGTCCAGTTCCGTGCGGGTAAAAACGAGCCGGTACTGGAGCCCCTCGGCCAGCGGGATGATGCATTCGGTCCGGTCCCGGTCGAGCCGGGCCTCCAGGTAAACGACGCCCGGCGCTTCCTTGTACCGGACCACGTTGCTGATGGTGGCCGTCTCGCCGGCGTCGATCTTGCGCTCCACGGTGGCCGGGCCCGGCCCGCCGCGGGCCGTGAACGTCTGGAACAGGGAGTAGCGGGGTGGCGGTTCCAGGCACTGGAGGCGCAGGCCGCGCGGCATCTCGGAATAGTAGTTGAGGAGCGAGGGCCTCAGCGACGTTACAGTCTGGCCGCGGTATTTCTCGTACTCGTCGAGCTCCACCGCCGGGCGGCCCTTGGCGCCGCAGGCGGAGAGGGCGAGTGGCAGCAGGAAGAACGCGGCCAGAACGTGTCCACGACGGACCAAACGGCAGGTATCAGGTTGGCGGCCCACGTCCCGTTATGTATACGATGGTTTCCGGCGGGTCCAACAGGGCCTTCCGGCAGGGGAACGGGAGTTTCGGGTGGCTGGAATCGGCGTTATCTCCAATCCCAACTCGCGCATGAACCGGCGGCGTCCGGTGATCTGCGAGGAGCTGAAGCTCGTCCTGGGGCCCCACGGGGTCGTTCGCGAGACGAACACGCTCGGCGAGATCGAGGGCGTTGTCCGTGAACTGGTGGACCGCGATATCGAAATCCTCGCCCTGAATGGCGGGGACGGCACGCTGCACCATACCCTGACACGCGCCATTCCCATCTACCAGGCGGCGGGGAAACCACTGCCGCTGGTGGTGCTTCTCTGCGGCGGCACCATGAACACGATCAGCCGTTCGTTCCGGGGAATGACCGGTTCACCGGCGTCGATCCTCGACCGCGTGGTGTCGAAGTTCCGCAAGCAGGACCGGTTCGCCATCGTCGAGCGGCACACGCTGGAGATCAACGGCCAGGAACATTGCTTCATCTTTGGGCTGGGGCTCGCGGCCTCGTTCCTGAAGCTCTACTACGAGGGCGAAACCACGGGCCCGATGAAGGCGGTCTATGTGCTGGGGCGGGCGGTGCTCTCCACGCTGCGGTGGGGGCCCTACGCCCGGCGAATCTTCGCCCGCGTCCGGGCGCGGGTGGTGGGCGACGAGAACCCTTCGCCCTACGAGAACTACACCGTCATCATGGCCTCCACGGTGTCGGAAATCGGCCTCGGCTTCAGCCCGCTGGGGCGCACGCTGGCGGTGCCGGGCAAGGCACAGATCATCGCGGCGGCGATCAATCCGCTCAACATTGTCGCGCAGCTCCCGGCGATCTACTTCGGCACGAAGATCAAGGGCGCGGTCTATGACGAGCTGGTGCGGACCTTCACCATTGACCTGAAGGATGACGGTTACGACTTCATGCTGGACGGCGAGGTAAAGCCCGCTCCGCGCCATATCACCGTTCGGGTGGGGCCGCTCATCCAGTTCATCAAGTACTGATCCCCGCCGCGGGGACAAAAGGGAGAACCCTATGGCACGCATCGGCATCATCGGCGGCTCCGGCCTCTACCAGATGGATGGAATCCAGAACCTGAACGAGATCGAGGTGGAGACGCCCTTTGGCCGCCCGAGCGACGCGCTCATGGCCGGGGTGCTGAACGGCCGCGAACTGGTGTTTCTCGCCCGGCATGGACGCGGGCATCGCTATCTCCCCACGGAAGTTCCCTACCGGGCGAACATCTGGGCGATGAAGGCGGCCGGCGTAGACCGGATTTTCGCCATCTCGGCCGTGGGTTCCATGAAGGAGGAGATCCACCCCGGCCACATGGTCGTGCCCCGGCAGTTCATTGATCTCACCAGACACCGCAAAAGCACCTTCTTCGGTGACGGCTGCGTGGCGCACGTGAGCTACGGCCATCCGGTTGACGAGGGGATGGCCCGGCATCTGGTCGTGGCGGCCCGTGAACTCGGGCTCACCGTTCATGATGGCGGCACGTATGTCTGCATGGAGGGGCCGCAGTTCTCCAGCCGGGCCGAATCGATGCTCTACCGCTCTTGGGGCGTGGATGTGATCGGCATGACGAACGCGACCGAGGCAAAGCTCGCCCGCGAGGCCGAGCTGGGCTACGCGACGCTGGCACTCTCGACCGACTACGACTGCTGGAAGGACGAGGAAGTGACTGCGGATGCGGTGGTGGCGGTCCTGCTCCAGAATGCCAGGAACGCGCAGTCGGTGATTCGCAAGGTCCTGGAGCGGATGAAACCGGACGAGCCCTGTGCGGCCCACGGCGCGCTCAAGACGGCCATCGTCACCGGCCGCGACGCGATCCCGCCGGAAACCCGCCGCCGGCTGGAGCCGCTGATCGGGAAATACCTGGGCTGACCGTTTTCACACCTGTCTCATCCTGAAAGGAACTCTCATGGCATCTCCGTACGATATCTGCGTGGTGGGTTCGGTCGCCCTGGACGATGTGGAGACGCCCTCGGGCCGTGTGCGCGACGCCGTGGGCGGTGCAGCGGTCTATTTCTCGATAGCCGCCAGCTACTTCACGAAGGTGAGACTCGTCGGGGTTGCCGGGAAGGATTTTCCGGCGAAGACGATCAGGCATCTCGAAAAGCGCGGTGTCGATCTCGCAGGGCTGGAAGTTTCCAGCGGAGACACGTTCCGCTGGAAAGGATCGTACCTGAAGGATCTCAACCAGGCGGAAACCCTCGACACACAACTGAATGTGTTTGCCACCTTCCGGCCAAACCTGCCGGCCCACTACCGGGAGGCCGAGGTGCTGTTTCTCGCCAATATCCATCCGGCGCTCCAGCTCCATGTGCTTTCCCAGGCCAGAAAGGCGAAGTTCAGGGCCCTTGATACGATGAACCTGTGGATCAATCTGCCCGAAACCCGGCCGGTGCTGGACAAGGTGCTGAAGAAGGTTGACCTCGTCTGCATCAATGAGGGCGAGGCGCGGCTGCTGTCCGGCTGTGACCAGCTTCCCCAAGCTGCCCGGAGGGTTCTCAGGATGGGTCCCAAGGCGGTGGTCATCAAGCGGGGCGAGTACGGGGCGAACCTGTTTACCCGGGACCAGACATTTTTTGCGCAACCGGCTTATCCGCTGGAGATCGTCCGCGATCCCACCGGCGCGGGGGACAGCTTTGCGGGCGGCTTGATGGGCGCACTGGCGAAGGAGCGGAACTTCTCGGATGCGGCGCTCCGTCGGGCGCTCGTCTGGGGAAGCGTGATGGGCTCGTTTGTCGTGGAGCGGTTTTCCACTGCCGGTACGGCTTCGCTGGGTCCGGCCGAACTCCGCCGCCGGTTCAACGATTTCGTAAGGTTTACGAGGCTTTAGCCGGTTTCCTCCATAAGCATTCCGCATTGACTCCGGGATTGCAGGACGTTTAATTTTGCGTTTCCAGGCCAGCCAGTGGGGTGTTGATTTGGCTAGGCCCAGAATCCGGAGCGCGTCCAGCGCGGAGTAAGATGTTCTCCTGCGACCTCAATCGTGACCATGTGGAGGCCAAACCCGATCGGGTCGTCTCGCTGATCCGGTCACTGAACAAGATCGACCTCATTCCGCAGGACGGCGGCGACGGTGAGCCGGAACCGGCCGAAGCGTTTATTGTCGGCGTCCAGCGCACACCGGACCAGTACGAGCTCTTCGCCTACCTGTACCACGAGCGGACATTCACCCCGCGGGTTTATGTTTGGGATGGTCCAAAGGTGACTCGCGCCAGTTTTGCCGACGTCGAGATGCAGGCGCTCAATTTCATCGAGTCGATGGGCTTCATGATGGACAACACGCAGTTCCGCAAGCTCCAGCCTGAAGAACGGCAATCGGTGTTTGAATCGGTTCCAGTGTTTGCGTCTGGCGGGGGAAGTTACCGGCAGGAACTGGAGAGCAAGGAGGATCCTTCACTGCTGGATCTCTCCGATGACATCGTCGACCTCGAGGATAACCCCGAAGCATTCACGGAAGAGGAAAAGAAAGTGGTAACCACGGTGAACGTGGATGCCTTTGAGGCTGGCGTGGAGGAAAAGCGGCACTCCCCGTTCGACGATTTTGAAGTGGATGCCAGCGCCGAAGGGGAAGATAAACCCGCCAATCCGTTTGATGATTTCGATTCTTCGGCCGGTTCCGAGCTGGCAGATGCACCGTTTGGTGACGACGAGCCGGTAATGGACCTGGGTACGCCGGCGAAGCCGGCGCCGACGGCGGGCGGCATGGTTTCCGAGCTGGTTGAGCCGCCGGATGAAGAAGCGGGAGCCCTGGAAGCCCTGTCGGGAGAGCTCGATTCGGCGCTCGGTGACGCTGGTGTCGAGGTGGAGGCGGTCGAGGTCGAAGACTTGGGCGAAACGGCCGAGATGGAAGACACCGGCACCGCCGGCGAGGATATGGTTGACCTGGAGGTTGAAGTGCCACCCTCACCTCCTCCGGCCGGAGAGGAGACGACCGACTTCGGCGCACTGGCGGACGAGGATACCGCTGCCGGTGGCGGGGCGGACTTTGGTGAGTTCATGCCGGACGAGCCAGACACCGGTAAAACGTCTCCCGAGGCAACCGGCGATGACGACTTCATGAAACTGTCCGGCGGTGACGAGTTCGGCGAGCTGGATGCGGGACTGGACGGCCCCGATGTGGCTGGCGGTTCGGACAGCCTGTTCGGGGACGGAGAGGATCTGGCCGCCGATCTCGACAAATCGCTTGATGATATTCTCTCGTCGCCACCTGCCGCCGCCAGCGCGGGTGAGCCAGACGGCACGGAAGAGCTGATCGACGAGCCATCCCTGGGCGACAGCGCAGGCAATGAGGCGACAGCGGCCGGACCTGCGGCTGAGGCCGGGGTCGATATAGATATTGAGATGCCCGTTGCCGGGCAGGCTCCGGCCGTGGCGGCCCCGGTGGCCGCCTCCACGCCTTCACTGACCGCCGAGGAAAGGGCCGGACGCCTCAAGGCTTACGGGAAGCTTCTGGCTACGCTATAAGGGACTGATGCCCAGGGTGGATAAGAATCTCGTGAAGCAGCAAACACCAGCCATTACCGTTGCCGCCACCATCATGGTTTTCGTGGCAGCGCTTGCCGGTTGTGGCGACAAGGCCAAGCAGAGACAGCAGGCGCAGTCGGTCAAGGAGGTATGTTCGGAGTTTTTCCTGAAGGCCGACTATCCATCGGCGTTGACCCGGTGCCTGGAAGCCGAGCGGGTCGGCCCGGACGATCCCGACACCCAGATCCTGCTGGGACTGATTTACCGGGGGATGCGCAACTATCCCGAATCGATCTCCCGTCTGAACAAGGCGATCAAGATCAAGGGAGATCTGCCGGAAGCCTATACCAACCTGGGGATTGTGTATTCCGAAGTTGGCCGCAACCAGGAGGCGATCGAGGCCTTCGACAAGGCGCTTTCCTTCGCTTTCTATACCAAGCCGGATGTGGTCCACATCAACAAGTGCGAGGTTCACCTCCGGACGAAAAACCACCGCGCCGCGCTCGATGCCTGCCGGGCAGCAACCCAGTCGAACCGTGCCTCATGGGAAGGGCACATGAAGACCGGAGATGTGCTGGTGGCGATGGACCGGATTCCGGAGGCAATCGAAGCATACGAATCGGCCATACGGCATGGTCCCCGGTTCCCGCAGCCGTATTTCCAGCTTGCGAACCTGTATATTGGCCGCAAGGATTTCCCCAAGGCCTGCGACAACCTGTTCAAGGTGAAGGAGATCGCTCCCGATTCGGAAATCGGCGACCGGACGCTCCGCCTGCTCAAGCAGATCGAATGCAAGGAGCCTCCCAAGGCTGAACAGAAACTGCCGCCCGCGATGAACCTGGACTATCTAGACGAACGTCCCGCCCGCCGCGGGAAGTAGCTGCCTGCCGGAGGAAGCCTGATGGAACCGGAAACGCCAGAACCGGCCGCCCCAGCGGGACAGTCTCCGTTTGCGCGGCTGGGTACGCGGCTGCGGGCGGCCCGCGAGGCGCTGGGGATGTCGGTCCGGGATGTATCGGACCAGACACGGGTCCGGGTGGAACTGCTGCTGGCTCTGGAAGAGGGCCGTCGCGCTGACCTTCCGGCAGATGTGTTCGTGCGTGGATTTGTCCGGTCGTATGCCCGCAGCGTGGGCCTCGAAATGGACGCGCTCCGGCACGAAGTGGAACAGGCCCTGGGGGCGCCGTTGGCAGCGGCTGTGACGGCGGAGACGCCCGTTCCGCCGAAACTGCAGGCCAACACGGCGCTCAAGCTTCGCAGGACCCAACCGTTCGGAGCCCAGCGGCAGGCACGGGGACGAATCGCGTTCCTGTTTTTTCTCCTGATGATCGTCGGGCTGGTCGTCGTCACCCGTTATGTCGATCTTGAAGGTCTGGCTGGCCGTCCGGTGACGCCGCCCGCTCCGTCTGCGCCGGCCCCGGTGATCCGGCCTCCGGAAATGGCGGTTACGGAAGAACCGGCTGGTCCGCCTGTTGACGCGATAACGGGCGAGTCAGCGGATGACGCGGAGGCCGGTCAGCCTGCAACTGCGCAAGAAACGCCAGCCGAGGGGATTGGACAAACGGAAGCAACTGCCCCGGCTGCTCCTGTGGTAGCGAGTCCGCCCGCACCGGCACCGGCGGCCGCACCTCAAAAGCCGGTGCTCCCACGTGCGCCGGTCGTTGCGGGATTCGGTTCCCGCAGCGTGAAAGTGGTTACCAGCGGGGAGAGCTGGGTTCTCATCTACCAGGACGGGAAGACCGTTTACGAGCGTCTGATGAGGAGTGGAGAGCAGCTTGAGTTCAGGTTTGACGGCGAGGCTGAACTGACGGCGGGTAATCCGGCGGCCGTGACAGTTACCGTTGACGGGAGACCCGCGCCGGCGTTCCGGCGGTACAACAATCCAAGCCGCATCCGGTTGCAGGGAAGTGCGCCTGTGCAACCGGGAACCACCGGCGAAGCCGCCCCGCAGTAAGCCGGTCGATATTGCAAGAAACGGATTGATAAGGGGCAGTTGGTTGTGATAACCACCCGGCTTGGAACTGGATGAAGTTCACTCTGAGGACCCGTGGTTTTGGGGGTGGGTTGCTAGCGTATGGATGACCGGACCAAAGCGGAACTGCTCAAGAGGGTATCAATCTTCGCCGATCTTTCGGATTCGGAGATAGAAACCTTGGCACGGCTTGAAGCCGTGCGGGAGTTCCCCAAGGACACGCCGATCATACACCGGATGGACCCGGGCGATTCGATGTTCATTATCGCTTCGGGAAAGGTGAAAGTGTCGCTGTACGGCGAGGATGGACGCGAAATCATCCTCTCGACGCTCGGGCCGGGGGATTTCTTCGGAGAAATGTCGCTGCTCGACCAGGAACCCCGGAGCGCGGATGTCACCACCAAGGAAGACGCGGTGCTGCTTCAGCTCAAGCGCGATGACTTCGTAAGCCACGTCCAGAAGTTCCCGTCCGTGGCGCTCAATATCCTTGCCGAAATGAGCCGCCGTCTGCGCCGGGCGGACGAAAAGATCGGCAACCTCGTACTGCTGGACGTTTATGGACGTGTGGCGCGTGTGCTTCTCGAAATCTCCCAGAACGAAGGCGTTGTTACCGACGAGGGTATCGTCATCGAGAACCGTCCCACGCATCAGGAAATTGCCTCCATGATCGGCACCTCGCGGGAAACGGTCTCACGCGTCCTCTCCGATCTCTCCAAGGACGGCTACATCCGCGTCCACGGCAAGAAGATCGTCCTGAAGGGATAGGCCGGAGGGCATCCTGCCGCCAGCGTTCCCGCTCCATTGCCCCTGCCCCGCCAGTTGCGCTACCCCACCAGCTGACCGGTATGCCCGGCCAGGGAGTTTGCGCTGTGCCAATGGACCGAAATCTCGCCCTTGAACTAGTCCGCGTTACCGAAGCCGCCGCCATCAGCGCCTCCCGCCTGATGGGCCGGGGGGATGAGAAGGCCGCCGACCAGGCTGCCGTGGACGCCATGCGCTCCAGGCTGAACGCCATCGAGATGCGGGGGACTGTGGTGATCGGCGAGGGCGAGCGCGACGAGGCCCCGATGCTCTACATCGGAGAGAAGGTTGGCACCGGTAATGGCCCCGAGCTTGATATTGCCCTGGATCCGCTGGAAGGCACCACCATCACGGCCCGCGGGCTGCCAAACGCGCTAGCCGTGATCGCCATGGCTGAAAAGGGGAATCTGCTGAATGCGCCCGACGTCTACATGGAGAAGATCGCCGTCGGTCCCCGCGCCAAGGGAAAGGTGAACATCCTGAGGCCGCCGAAGGAAAACCTCGAGGCGGTGTCGAAGGCCTTGGGAAAACCCGTGACTGATATCACGGCCATCATTCTTGACCGTCCCCGCCACGAAAAGCTGATAGAGCAGGTCCGGGCCACCGGCTGCCGGATCAAGCTGATCGGTGACGGTGACGTGGCAGCCGCCATTGCCACGGCCTTCGATGATACGGGCGTGGATATCCTGTTCGGGATTGGCGGTGCGCCGGAAGGGGTGATCGCCGCTGCCGCGCTCAACTGTATGGACGGCGACATGCAGGGCCGGTTCTGGTGGCGGAACGACGCCGAGAAAGAGCGGGCGAAGTCGATGGGCATTGCCGACCCGGACAAGGTCTATACCCTGAACGAACTGGCGAAGGGCCAGACCATGTTCGCCGCCTCCGGCGTCACGGATGGCGACCTGCTGAAGGGTGTCAGATACACCCGGCATGGCCTCGTTACCCATTCGATCGTCATGCGCTCGGCTACCCGCACGATCCGGTTTGTCGAGGGACATCATCACCTGCGGTAAAAGGTCCGGGAAGCGGTTACACTTCCGCCCAGATGGTGGCCGCCGAATCAGATCCCCGAATCCTGCTCACCGGCGATAGTGGTATATGCCAAGCCCTCGGGGAGATGTGGCGGGCCCATGTCACCGTGGACGTGTCCTTTGCCCGGCCATCGCTGCTCCCGCTTGTATGGAAGCTCGCCCGGCGGGACGTTCTCGTCGCTATCCTGATGGCGGGATCACCAAGACTGCTCGCACGCCTGAAGGCCTTCCGCCGTCCCATAGTCCTGCTGTGGGCCGGGACCGATGTCCATGACTGCCTGAACCGGGATGAGTTGCGCCGGCAGCTACTGGTCCTGCGCTCGCCGGTCACGATGCATGCCGCTGTCGCGCCGCATCTGGTGGAAGAACTCAAGGTCCTGGGAATTGCGGCCGAACTGATGCCGCTCACGCCTCCCGATCTTTCGCTTGTCTCCCGTCCAGCGCCTGTGCGGCATCAGGTCCTGTTTTACTCGGCCCCCGGGAGGGAGGAGTTCTATGGCACTGGCCATTTCCTCAGCCTCGCCCATGAGTTTCCTTCGGTGCCGTTCATGGCTGTGGGTGGAGGGAGGCTACCCGGAAACGCGACATCTAACGTGACTGATGCGGGCAAAGTCAGCCGGGGCCATCTGGGCGAACTCTACGCCGCGTCCACCGTGCTGTTCCGGCCCACGGTTCATGACGGTCTGCCCAAGATGGCACTGGAAGCGCTTCGTTATGGGCTGCATGTGGCCGGGACTGTGAACATACCGGGTTGTTTGGACGGCAGAACCCCTGCGGGAGCGTGCGAGGCAGCCCGAACGATACTTGGCAAGCCGCCAGCGTTGAACGCCGCCGCTCCGAACGGACTGAAAGAGTATGATCCGTCACTGTGGACGAAAAAGGAAATCGCACGGCTTTCCAGCCTCATCGCCACCAGTCGCTGATCATACTGCCGCGCAGACCGGCAGGGTCAGCCTGCCATCATTCTCGGAACGAGCTCCTTGCCGTGTGGGATGAATATCCCTGAAGCAGCTGCATCGCGCTCGGTGTATTTCCGGGGTGTGACGCCGCCCTTTCGGGCATCACCGGAGCGGTAAAGCACGTAAGGAACCGGGTCCGGAATGTGGTCCTTGGTGGCCCATGGCGTTGGATGGTCTGGCAGGATCAGTACCCGGTAGTCCGGATGGTTCTGATCCAGAAAATCCACGATCGGTTTCAGATGTTTTGAGTCCAGGTACTCGATCGTCCTGATCTTGTCCTCAGGATTTCCCTGATGGCCGGCCTCATCGGGTGCCTCCTGGTGGAGGAACACGAAGTCATGCCGCTTCAGGGCCTCAATGGCGGCGAGGGTCTCGGCGTCCCAGTCGGTGTGAATCTCACCGGTCGAGCCTGGTACCCTGATCACTTCCATTCCGGCCAGCTTGCCGATGCCGCGCAGCAGGTCCACGGCCGAGATCATCGCCCCGGACATGCCGATCTGGCCGGTGATTTCCGGCAGGCGGGGGCGCTTGCCCTGGCCCCAGAACCAGACGGAGTTGGCAGGGAGCTTTCCGGCAGCGACCCGCTTCCGGTTTACCGGGTGCTCCTTGAGGAACTTGCGGCTCTCCAGCATGAGATACCGCAGCGACTCGTCCACCGGGAACCATTCCTTCACCGGCCTGTCGGCAATGTTGTGCGGGGGCTTGAGGTCGTGCCGCTCCCTGCCGCCGTGCCAGACCATAAGGTGCCGGTAGGCGATGCCCGGCCGGAAGGTGAACCGTCCGTATCTGCCCTGGTCGCCGCCCAGCTTTTCGTGGACGGTTTCGATGACCTCACGGGCTTCCTCGGTGGTGATGGACCCGGCGCTGTAGCTTTTCATCACCGAGTCGAGACCGTCGCCGTCCAGTGTGACGAGGTTGCACCGGAAGGCCACATCGTCATCCTTCAGTTCATATCCCATCGCCGCCGCTTCCAGCGGTGAACGGCCGGTATAAAGATTCCCGGCGTCGTAGCCCAGGATCGCCATGTTGTTGACGTCGGAACCCGGCTCACACCCCTTCGGCGTGGTGTCGCACAGGCCCAGTTCGCCATAGGTGGCAAACCGGTCGATCAGGGGCTTGTTGGCCAGGTCGAGCGGCGTTTTCCCGCCCAGTTTCGGGTGGGGGAGGTCGGCCATGCCATCGCCAAGAAGAATGAGATATTTCATGCGGTTATACGGCTTCCGGACGGCCCTTCATCAGCAGAAGGCCCATCCCATTTATACACAGTCTAAACCGGATTGGGTGGCGGGCAAGGGCAGGGGCCGGGTGCCCTCATTCCCCGCCCGGTCCGGAGTCCATCACGCGGTATTTGACCTTGCGGTCGGCGAGTTTGCCCAGCATTTCGCCCTTGTTTTCGGCGGCCCAGATGTCGAGGTCCACATCGAACGGCGTGGCGAGTTCGATGGTGATGAGATCCTTGGTAATGATCGCCCGGACAGATTTCACATGCGAGGCATGGGACCGGTCGAGGCCGTCGGCAGTACGCAGTATCGCCGCGAGCCACATCAGTTTCTGCTGGTCGGCCGACGACAGTACAGCCACTTCCGGGCGCTTGGGCGTGGGTTCGGCCTTGCGGTGGAACCGTGCAATACGGGCCACCATGTCCAGGTCCGTCTGGGAATAGCCGGAAATATCCATGTTCCGGATGATGTATTCGGAATGCTTGTGGTGGCTGTTCATGGCAATCAGCATACCGATGTCATGGAAGAAGGCGGCCGCCGACAGCCAGTTGCGCTCGCGCTCTCCCAGGTGGTGCAGATCCTTCATCTGGTCGAACAGGTCGAGGGCAAACCCCTGGACCCGCTCGGCATGGATCTTGTCCAGCCGGTAACGGGCGGCCAGGTCATTGAAATCCGCCCGGTGCTGGCGTGTGAGGTACTGGGAATACAGGGGGTGGTTTTCGGCGTCCTCGATCATGTCGATCATGAGCCCGTCCACCAGCCCCCGGCCGGACACCTTGAACTGTTTCACGCCCAGCCCGGAAAGAATGTAGCTGGCAATGGAAAAACCGGCGATGGCGATTTCAGCCCGCTGCTTCGACATGCCGGGGAGTTTCGCCCGCTCGGAGGTTTTCATCTCCAGGATGCGTTCGAGCTGTTGCCGGACGAAGACGGTCTTCACCGTATACAGGTTGGAGCGGTCGAGTTTGGCGCCCTCGCGGCTCATCTTGGCCAGTGTGGTCATGGTGCCGGCAGACCCCACCACCTCGTCGAACCCGGACTCGAGTATTCGCCGCAGGGGTCGCCGGAGCTTGTCGTCAATGAAGTTGGCGAGGAGTTTCTGCTCCTTTTCCGAGGGCGGGTCATTCTTCAGGAACAGGTTGGTCAGCCGGACGGCTCCCACCTGGGCCGATTCGATGTAGTGGCCTTCACCGTTTTCAACGATGGTCAGCTCGGTCGAGCCGCCGCCGATATCCACCAGCAGGAAGCGCGAGCCGTCCTTGCGGAGCGTCTTGAGGATGCCGAGCGAGATGATGCGGGCTTCCTCCGTGCCGCGTATGATTTCAAGCTGGAGGCCGGTCTCCTTGCGGAACCGTTCGATCACTTCCGCACTGTTCTTCGCTTCGCGGAAAGCGCTCGTCCCCACGCACCTTACCCGTGACACCGGCTCGCGCTGGATTTCCTTCTGAAAGAGGTTGAGGGCGGCGATGCCCCGCTCGATGGCCTTTTCGGTGATGACCTCTCCGGTAAAAAGATCCGCGCCGATGCGCACTGGCTCCTTCAGTTCGCTGAGGAACCGGTAACCGGTATCGGGATCCTTGCGGCCCGTCACGAGCCGGAAGGAGTTGGTGCCGCAGTCGATGGCCGCGAAGACGCTCATGGGTGACCGGGCTGTTCCTTTCCTGACCCGGAAACATCACCGCTTGTGGGCCATGTGACAAGCGCTGGCAGGCGTTTGTTACGATTTTGCTGGACGGCCGGGTTTTACCCGTGCGCGGGGGTGGGCCTGCTGGTACTGCTGCCGGAGCCGGTCACGGCTCACGTGGGTGTAGATCTCGGTGGTCGTCAGGTTCGAATGGCCCAGAAGCATCTGGAGGGTGCGGAGATCAATGCCCTCGGTAAGCAGGTGTGTGGCAAATGTATGTCTCAGCGTATGCGGGCTCGCCCTTATGCCTGCTTCCTTTGCCCAGGTCCTGACCTGGTTCCAGAACATCTGGCGTGTCATGGCCCGGCCACGGGCCGTGACAAACAGGGCCGGGCTCTCGCGGCCGTTCAGAAGTGCGGGCCGGGCCTGTTTGACGTAGGCGTCCAGAAGTTCGTAGGCGGCATCGCCCACAGGAACGAGCCGTTCCTTGTCCCCCTTGCCCCGGACGCGAAGGATCCGTTCACCGGTATCGACAGCCCCGGCAGGCAGATTGACCAGCTCCGAGACGCGCAGGCCCGTGGCGTAGAGCAGTTCGATCATGGCGAGATTGCGAAGCTGCCGGGCGGCTTCGGCGGGTGTCAGCGGGCGTGAAGCCTTTGTCGCGCTGCCCTTCTTTCCGGTGCGGGAGGCGGTTCCAAGCAGCGACGCCGCTTGCGGGTATCCGAGGGCCTTCGGCAGGGCGCGGGGCAGTTTCGGTGTAGGGAGGCCTGTGAAGGGATCGCTGTCGATGATCCGCTCGCGGCGCAAAAAACGGAAGAAACCGCGCACTCCCACCTGCCGCCGGAACACCGACCGGACCGAAAGTCCTTGTGCGTGGAGGCTTTCGAGCCACCGGCTACCCATGTCCTGGGTGACCGATTTCGGGTCAGGGATGCCGTTCCTTGTGGCGAACTCCACGAAGGACCGCACATCGAGCGCATAACCGGACACGGTATGGGCCGACAGGCCCCGTTCACTTTTCAGGTGCGTCAGAAAAAGGTCAGCCGCCTGGTCCAGATCCAAGGGGGCCCCGTTACTTCAGGTCCACGTCGCGCATCTGGCGTTCGTTCTTGGGAAGCCTCTGGATTTTGCGGATCTCGTCCTGGAGGTATTTCTTGTCGCTATTGCACTTGTCCAGCGAAAACTGGGCCTGGAACAGCTCCTTTTCCTTTTCAGTGAGCTGGGCCTTGAGCGACTCGTTTTCCTTGATCAATTCTTCCTTGCCGCAGGCAGGCAGAAGCCCAATGGAAAGGGCTGTCACCGTGAAACCAAGCCGTTTAAGAATTGTCATTGTCTCGCACTCCAAGCCGCTCCATGAAAGGACGATTTTTAATATGGGTTCCGTGCGGTTTCAACCGGCGGAGCATGAGTAACGGATTGGCGGCAGCCAGCACAGGCCATCATGCTTGCCGGTCCCGCCGGACGTGGTTAATAAGGTGATGGACATGGCGCTTATCGATATCCGGACCTTCCCTGACCCCGTGCTTGAGCGGATTGCCGATCCGGTGGCGGAGTTTGGCCCGCGGCTGAAAAAACTCGTGGATGACATGCGCGAAACCCTGTACGCGGCGCCGGGGGTTGGGCTCGCCGCCCCGCAGGTGGGCGAGAGTATCCGGCTTATTGTTGTGGACCCGACGGCCGGGGAAAAGGCCGGAAATTTCATCGCTGTCGCCAATCCCGTCATCACGGAGGCCAGTGGCGAAATCACCTTCGAGGAAGGATGCCTGTCGGTTCCCGGCTTCAACGAGGAAGTGGACCGTTATCAGAAAGTCACTGTGACCGGGCAAGGCCTGGACGGGAAAGACCTCCGGATCGATGCGGAGGATTTCCTGGCCGTTATCTTCCAGCACGAAATTGACCATCTGGACGGGACGCTTTTTATCGATCACCTGTCGATGCTGAAACGGACCCTCATCAAGAAGAAGATCCGCAAGAACAAGGCCCCGCCCAAAAAGGCGTCCAGGTCGGCTCTCTAGTTCTCTGTTGCCCCTTTGGCGATGGTCTCTGTGGCTCTATTCAAGTGGGGCCGCCGGGCGTTATGCTTCCGGTTCCATGAGCAGACGTTCAGAACTGCCCCCAGTCCGCCCGAAGGGCAAGAGCACCATCCGCTACAAGGTGGTCGAGACCAGTACCGTCACCGATGACCGGCTGGAGGAAATCCTCAATACGGTTACGGCCGAGGGGTGGCATTACGACTCGATCCAGTTTGTCCGGACCGAGGCGAGCAAGCGTCCAACAATGGCGTTTGTCCTGTTCAGCCGCGAGGTGGAGGCGGATAAGGAAGATTAGGCCGCCGCTCATTGACTCACCAGTCAATCGCGCCTATTCCCCGCTGACAGGGCCGTCAGCGGCGGCCCTGAATTGCTGACATCCAGTCAAGGTGAAGGAGTCCCCGTCATGCCCCGTCTGGTCCAGTTCAAGGAAGAGCACGAGCTTCTGCGCGAATCGTTCCGCAAATGGCTTCAGAAGGAAGTGGTTCCGTTCCACGACCAGTGGGAAAAGGCGGGTATTGCGCCGCGGGAGATCTGGAACAGCGCGGGGAAGAATGGCTTTCTCTGCCCGTGGCTGCCTGAGGAGTATGGCGGTGTGGACGCGGACTTCCTCTACTCGATCGTGATGACAGAGGAGTGCGCCGCGGCCCGTGTAACCGCACTCAGCCTTTCACTCCATAACGACATCGTGGGGCCGTACATCTTCCGGTCGGGAACACCGGAGCAGAAGAAAAAGTACCTGCCCAAGTGCGCGTCGGGCGAGATCGTGCTGGCTGTCGCCATGACCGAACCCAATACGGGTTCGGATCTCGCCTCGATCCAGACCACAGCCGTCCGCGACGGTGACCATTACATCATCAATGGCCAGAAGACGTTTATCTCCAGTGGCCAGCACTGCGACCTCATCGTCGTCGCGGCCAAGACCAACCCCAGGGCGAATCCCCCGCATGCGGGCATTTCGCTCATCCTGGTCGAGGCCAGCACTCCCGGTTTCAAGCGGGGCCGTAACCTGGAGAAGGTGGGCCTCCATGCCCAGGACACCTCCGAGATGTCGTTCGAGGACTGCCGCGTACCGGTGACGAACATACTCGGAACCGAGGGGTCGGGCTTCTATATCCTGATGAAGGAGCTCCAGCAGGAGCGGCTCATGGTCTGCGCGGGGGCGCAGTCAGGGGCGGAAGTGGCGCTGAAGGAGTCGCTCAAGTACGCACAGGAGCGGCAGGTGTTCGGAAAGCCCCTCTCGAAGTTCCAGCACAGCCAGTTCAAGCTGGCCGAGATGGCCACCAAGGTGGAGATCGGCCGTACGTTTGTGGACAAGCTGATTGTTGACCACATGGCGGGCAAGAACATTGTCAAGGAAGTGTCGATGGCGAAGTGGTGGATTACCGACATGCTCTGCCAGGTCGTGGATGACGGCGTGCAGCTCCACGGCGGATACGGCTACATGCTCGAATATCCGATCGCCAAGATGTACCAGGACGCACGCGTGCAGCGGATCTTTGCCGGCTCGAACGAGATCATGAAGGTGATCATCGCCAAGCAGATGGGACTCTAGCCCGGCCTAGTTCTGCATCAGGTTCTTGTAGTAGTCGCGGTTCTGGGGCGTGTACGCCTTCGGGGCGGGCTCTTTCATCGAGTTGATGATCTCGTCCTTGCTCGGGGCGCGGGCTTCTCCGGCGCCAGGGATTTCCACGTTCGGGTCGCTCTGCCAGATTCCATCCCCGCCCTCGCGGCCACGCGAGCGGCCGCCACCAGGCATCCCGCCGGATGCCATCCCACTGCGGCCGCCGCTCTGCATGCCGTTTTCCATCCGCTGCCGGGCCTGGCTGAGACCCTGGCGGATCGACTGCAGCCGGCTGCTGGCCGAAGCGGACGGGCTTAATGCCGCCTGTGGACGGCCCTGGCCGAGCTGACCGGATGACGTTCCCATTTCGCCCGCTGCGGAATCCATCTCGGGGCCGCTTTCGCCGGGAATCATGGGTGAACCTCCGGCCAGTTCCTTCAGTTGTTCGGCCAGTTCCTGTGCCTGCTTCTGGGCCCGCCCCTGCCGTTCGCCGAGCCGGTCTGACTGGCCTTGCCGTGCCTGGCGGCCGGGTTTCTGCTGGGCTGCTTCTGCCAGCTTTCTTTCGAGAAGCTGGGCGGCGTTCCGGATATGTTCGGAGGCCTTCTGCGCGTCGCCCCTGGGCCCGGGTTCTCCCGGCTCGCTCCCCTTTTCGCTCGTCCGCTGGGCGAGGTTGGCCGCTTCCCGCTCAAGGCCTTTCAGACTGGCCATCGCACCACCGAGATTCAGCGCCTCGAAGTCGTTTTTCGCGCTCTCGGCCTGCCGGGAGGCATTCGACAGCCGCTGGTTGAGCCGCTGCATCTGCTCATTCTGGAGTTCCTGCTGGATCTGCTGCAGCCGCGCCTGGTCGCCTTGCTGCCGGGCTTCCATCAGCTCGCGGAAAAGCTGCCGTTCGCGGTTCCCCTGCAGGCGGCCTGCGCTTTCCAGGTGACGGCTGGCGGCCTCGATACTTTGCCGTATCTGTTCCTGTTCTGCCTTGGTGAACGGGTTGTCGCTTTCGTTCCCGCGCAGCTTCTCGATTTCCTGGACGATTTCCTTCTGTTCCTTCTCCAGGGCGGCCACCTTCCGTTCCAGTTCCGTGAGCCTGCCCAGTTCCTTGAAGAATGCCTCACTGGCGAACGCCGACCGGGCGAGATCCATGTTGTCGAAGGTGTCGTCCAGCTGGTTGAGATAGTTCTCCAGCGCCGAGAGATCGTCGAACTGCTCGCCAGCAAGCTGGTCCGAGAGCTTTTCGAGTTCTTCCATCTCCTTCTTGCGCTCAGTCTTGTTCACGTATTCATCAGGAAGATCATCAAACCGCCGGGCGGCATCCATCATGGTCCGGCTCACGAGTTCCTTGAGCCGGTTGCTGAGTTTGCGGATCTGCTCCAGCAGTGCCTTGTCGCCGGTCTTGCGGTATTCATCGATCAGTTCCCGGATCCGGTTCTTGATCGCATCGATCTCCTCGCGGGGCCTCAGGGCCTCGTCAAGCCGCTGTTTTGAGATCAGTGTATCCAGAAAGAGGATGTGCTTTTCCAGCGGGGGCACCTGTTCGCCGGCCACTGACGTCAGGCTGCCGGCCGCTGCTGCGGGCGTGCCCGGAAGCTGCTTTGGAAACCCTATCCGGGTTCCGGCCTGTTCAAACCGGCGGGCCCCTTCGGACAGATCCTTGTAGATATTATCGAGCGCTTCGGTGGCGTTCTCGTCGGCCAGCGGATTATTCCGCATGGCAGTGACGGTTTCGTCGAGTGCTGTCACCACATCCTGCCCGCGCCGAACCAGCATCATGAAATCGGCCAGAACGGCTTCTGCCTGCGGGGAGTCCGAACGCGGGTAGGACTGGAGATTCCCGCCCAGCCAGTCGATCATTCCGGCGAGAATCCGCTCCTGGTTGTCGAGGATGGCGAGCAGTTCCCGTTCGTCGGCCCGGAGCAGGAGTCGTGCCTTGGGCGAAACACCGGTCTTGGGGCCGGATACGGTATCGTTGTCGAGCGCTTCGATGAAGAGCTCGACCTCTTCCTCTCCCGTGAGATCCACCGAACCGAGTTCCAGTTTGTATTCCCCGCCCGCACTGGAGGAACCCGGTTCAGGCGCGGGGAGTTCCCGGGTTTCATCGACCAGCCGCCCCTTCAGCCTCAGCTGGAGCTTCGTGAGGGCGTGGTCATCGAAGGCATGGTAGCGAACCGTGAACTCATCGCCGGGTTTCACTTTCCTCTCTCCGGCGGGTTCGGGCATCTCGACCCGTGGCGTGAGATCGTCGGTGACGGTGATCCGGAACGCCTGGGAGCGGCTCTCTCCGATCCGCCAGGGACGGCGATAGTAGAAATACAGGACGCCGCTGGTGCCGGTGATGAACTCGGCCTTGAGCGAACGGCTGCTGGTTACCTCCACGGCCGGCCTGGGTGAAGCGGGGCCGCTGGTGAACGCAGACCCGCCATCAGCGAACCCCATGCGGGCCGCGCGGACATTCTCCAGCGTACGGATATCCAGTATGACGCGGGTTCCCCGTATGGCCTCGATGGAACCGTCGCTTGCTTCGATGATGGTCGGTGGCAGGGCAAGATAGTCAGGGTAGTGCAGCTCGACCCGGACAGCGGCGATCTTGGCCGGATCGAACTGCGCACCGGTGGTTTCCAGCGCGGCCCTGATTTCCTGAACGGCCTGCCGGGGCTCACGGAAGGCGATCCATGCCCGGCGCGCCCGGAAAGAGTCAGCCAGAATGAGACTGCCGGCAATCAGAACGGGTGCCAGCGAGGCCAGTGCCAGCCATCCAACCTGTCTCCAGTTGTTGAGCCTCCCCATGCGGAGGCGTCCAGCCTCATGCGAGGCTCTTGCGAACTCCTCCGCGGCCAGTTCAAGGGAGATGCCTTCCGGCGGTTTCTGCTTGCCCGACAGCCAATGCTGAAACTCGATCGTATTCGAAAAGGCGCCACTCAGTTCCGGGTGGCGGTCCTCGATACGTCGGGCGATATCCCGGCTGGAAAACCGGTCGAGCAGGAACCACCAGATTGCCAGACCCGCACCGGCGCAGACCGTTATCCATGCCATTACCACCAGAAGCGGGAGCCCCAGCCGGGTGTCACGGGCATATGGGTAGGCCAGCAACAGGCCGGTTGCGGTCATGCCGGTTCCCATCATGAGGGCGAGGAATGTACGGACCAGCGCGGCACCCCTCAGGCGCCAGCGGGCTTCGTACAGAACCGCCCATACCGGCCACGGCACATGGGCTTCTGCATGGCGGGTGGGTCCCCGAGGGGGGGCGGTAGTTCCGGCTGCCGGTTCCTGATCCATATCGTCTTCTAGTGTTAGTGTGGCCTTTTCGTCCGGTTTCGTCGAACCCGATAAAGCCCGCGGCGACCGATTTCTTCCAGCACCCGGGCAGGTACCAGGTGGCTGGCATTCCTGCCAGTGGCGAGCGCCCGGCGTATCTTCGTGGAGGAGATATCCCCGAACTCCACGCTGCTGATCCAACTGATGCCCTTGCCGCCACCGAAGCCTGGGCGCCGGAAAAACACGACCTCGGCTTCTTTCTCAATACGGTCGAACCGGTGCCAGCGGCGGCGTTGGGCGATCACGTCCGCTCCGAAGGCGAGCGTGAAGTTCACATGGGGATGGAGGCGTTTCAGCTCCCGAAGGGTATTCAGGGTCAACGTTGGCTTGGGGAGGCGGTCTTCGATGGGAATCACCCTGACATTACGCATGAATCCGAATGCCGCACGGCACATGGCCATCCGGTCCGCGAAGGGAGCAAGCTGTTTTCCAAACGGATGGCCTGCACAGGGGATCACCCACACCTCGTCGAACGGTCCTGCGGCCAGATGGGCCACGGCCAGGACATGCGCAAAGTGCGGCGGATCAAAGCTGCCGCCAAACAGTGCAATCCGCCTTCCCGGCTTTTGCGATGGGGATGTTCTGGAGCTGGAGGGCATGACTATTTTGCCTCTACCGGCGAGATGCCGAGATAACGGGGCCTCACACTGTCCGGCCCGGACCACGCTCCGGCCCCGGCCTTCCGGTGAATGATCCGCGCAATGGCGGCGATGCCGGGGGCGTCAATATCTGCGGGCAGCGGGCCAAACACGGCACCGTTGCGGGAGTTCCAGCCCCGCCCGGCACGCAGCACATCCGGCGCGATGAACCGCCGGACTGTTGCTTCCGGATAGGCGCCCTCGGGCAACCGGGAGTCTGGCGTTCCGGCGGCATCATAGAGGGCCGCATAGAACTGGCCGATACGGGCATCTTCAAGACAGATTACCGGTTTCCCCTGGCCGGAAGCGGTTTCGGCCAGCGACTCGAATGTTCCGGCAGCCGCGAGTTTCAGGCCGAGCCCGGCCTGAAGTCCCAAGGCCGTGGACAGTCCGATCCGGAGCCCAGTGAAGCTGCCTGGCCCGTCCACGAACCCCACGGCTTCCAGGTCCGTTTTTTTCCATCCAGCCCCATCAAGAAGCCGGTCGACGATGGGGAGCAGCCGCTCGGACACCTGGCCCGGTTCGCGCTCCGCATACCGGGCTACGATTTGAGGGCCGTCGGCCAGCGCCGCGCTGAAGGTCCGTCCAGAGGTGTCGAAGACAAGCGTTTTCAGTTGACGAAGTTCCGTACGATGTCGTTGTAGAGGGCGATCACCATCAGGCCCAGGATGAACACGAGCCCGAACCCCTGCATGACTTCGCGCACACGGAGGCTGACCGGTTTGCGGTTCACTGCCTCCATGAGGAACATGACGATATGTCCGCCGTCGAGCACGGGGATGGGGAACAGGTTGACGATTCCGAGGTTGACGCTGATGAGAGCCACAAGACGCACAACCTGCGCGAGACTCTGCTCGGCCTGATGCCCGATCTGTTTGACGATCTCGATCGGCCCGCCCAGTTCCTTGGCCGAGCGCTGCTGCGTGATCATCTGGTAGAACACGCGGGGGATCATGGCCGACAGGTACAGGGTCTGCTGGACGGACGACCTTACGGCAGAGTCGAAGGACATCGGTGCGCCGCGGGTATAGCGGCTCACGTTGGGCTCGACGCCGATGAGGAAGGGGCCGTTCTCGCTGACCGCCCTGGGGCTCACGGCGATCTGAAGTGTCTCATTGCCCCGCCGGATGGTGAAATTGAGTTCGCGCCCGCCCGATCCGCGTACGATGGTGGCCATCTGGAAAAAGTAGTGAACTGGCTGGCCGTCAATGGCGATCACCTCGTCGTCCACCTTGAACCCGGCGGCCTGTGCGGCGGACTCAGCCGAGAACCGGCCGATACGCGCCTCGAACGGCTGGTAAATCCCCAGCCAGCTGAACTGGCCCATGTCGTCAGCCGGAGCGATCTGGGGTTTCTGGACAACGGCATCAAAGGTATTTTCGCCACGTTGAATCGTTAGTGGCACGGGGCCGGTCACCGCCCGTTCGGCGTAAAGGAGCACTTCCTCGTAATTGCGTGGCGTGCTGCCGTCGATCCTGACAATCCGGTCGCCAGCCTGGATGCCGGCCAGTTCGGCCGGCGAGCCGGTAGCAACACCGCCCGCTACCGGCTCGGGCAGGGGCGTTGCCATGTGGTAGCCGACGAAAAGGAGCAGTGCGAAGCCGATATTGAAAGCGGGGCCCGCCAGCGCAATGAGGATCCGCTGGGGAATCGACTTCTTGAGAAAACTGCGGCTGGGGTCCACGGGCGGCGGCGGCGGGGCTTCCGGTTCGGAACTTTCCGGCTTTTCGTCCTTCCCGTACCCCATGTTTTCGAGGCCCTTGGCCTCCTTGCCCTCGAACTCCTCGTAGGCGTCGCCGTGCATCTTCACGTATCCGCCGAGCGGGATGGCGCACAGGGCGTACTCGGTTTCGCCCCAGTTGAACCCGGCCAGTTTCGGGCCGAAGCCGATGGCGAACCGCTCAACCTTTACGCCGCACCACTTGGCCGCGAGGAAATGGCCGAGTTCATGAACGAAGATCAGGAAACCGATCGCCAGTATGCCTATCAATATAAAGAAGAAACTCATGCTGGAAACGAGTCTAGCCACGGCTCCAGCGGCGTCCAAGGCCAACAAGCGGCCCTGATCCATGAAAATTGCTCAATTCAGGGCGAAAACAGCCGGGTTGTTGGGCAGTTAGCTGGCCGGTTTCTCCGGTTTCAGCCAGAACACGATGCCAACCCCGGCTGCAAGCGTCAGCCACCCGAGACAGGCGACCAGCGTTCCGATGGAACGGAACAGCGCGGCGGTACGGTCCTGGAGGGGGTCGCCGGAGATTCCACCCGCCAGCAGGGTCAGGGCAGTGATGGTGTGGCGTGGCGCCCTGATGGTGCTCGATATCGCTTCAGCCGCGGACGAGAACCGTGTGACCGGCGAATACAGGTAACGGGACGGATCCAGCGCCACGCCAATGATCTTCTTCCGGATGGGCTGTCCGTTCCGGTCCAGGAACGGCTCACCCGCGGCGGTTTTCAGTTCGACATCCATCGGCGTGACGGTAACGGTGAATTCGCGGCCCACCCGCCGGACCTTCAGGTCAATGGGCCCGCTGGCGGCGGCTGTGATCTGTGCGAGCTGGGAGAAAAAATCGACCGGTTCACCACCGGCGGAGAGAATGACATCGCCCGGCAGCAGCCCCGCCAGATCGGCGGGATTCCGCGGCGCGATGGCGCCAATGACGGCCCGGTGGGGTGGATCGATGCCGGTCCAGTACAGGCTGTCCGGGTCTTCGTGCGGGAGCGGGGCGGGGCGGATCAGGGTACGCCGGTCGAGTGCGGTGCCCTCCCGGTACAGGGTCAGATAAAGCGGTTCGCCCACCTGGGCCGAACCGGCTATCTCCAGGAACTCCGTGAAGTTGGAAATCTCCCGGCCGTTGACTGCCGCGATGGCGTCGCCGGATATCAGCCCCGCCTGTGCGGCGGGGCTCCCGGGCTCGACGCCGCCCACGATGGCCGCGGGCGGGGCGAACGTGTAGCTGGTAAACCACAGCACCACGAAACCCGCGAACAGCACTGCCGATCCGGCTATGAGTCCACTCCAGCGGAACATGGGGATGAAGTCTAATGTTTCCTTGGCCTAAAGGGAGAGGGTAATTTTATAAGCCGTCGTCCAAATCACGGTTATGTAACCGGCTGGCAGCCCAGTCCATAATGGACGGATTGCGGGTATCGAGGTACCCCCGGACTTCCAGCATTTCGAGGGTTTCAATCAGGGTCCGTGCAAAACCGTTCTCGCGGGATTTTCCTGCCAGTTCGGCAGCACGGTCAACCAGCAGTCCCCGGCCTTCTGGGGCGGGAAGCCGGGTGAGGCGGGTTAGCAGCGTTCGTACCCGGAGAGCATGCGGTGGACCGGATTCGCGGGCGCGAGTCCAGTGTCGGACGGATTTAAGGAGTGGTTCGAGCGGCCGGGCAGTTCCACTTCCGGCCCATGCCTTCCAGACAGCCTGCCGCGGCGTCATGTGCCCGGACAGTGCGGAGAAAGCCGGCATCGTATGGGAAAAGGGCGTCTGGCCGGTATCGGGACGCGGATAAAACAGTTTATGGAATGTCCACGAAAGGGAGGCACCGGTCTGGCGGTTGATCGTGAAAAAACGGCGTCCGAGGTTGAGCCCGGCATCCACCAGTCCAGCTTCATCCATATTCACGGCGAGGCCGGGCAGACTCGCCGCAATCACCGAAGGCTGACCGGATGCTGGAGGCAGTGCCGCCAGCACCGCCACAAGGTCGCCGTTCTCCGGGCTTCCATCCAGAAAATCCCGGAGCTGGCGAATCCCGTGTCCATCGGGATCGGCCGCAATCCAGCGGGAGGCCACCAGGTCCATGCGCCCCAGTCCCGGCGCCTGTTCCCCGGAAACGAGGCGTCGGCCCACGTGCGAGAATGCCCGCTCGAGGTGGATCAGCCGGTCCTTCCGGAAGAACGGGTGCAGGCGCCCGGCGAGCTCGGCACCCGGCACCACATGATCCCGGTCCGGTGCCAGGAGGACTGCGCCGGACCTGAGCGAATGCTCGAAGGCCGTCAGCTGGTTCCTATTGCGGAGTTCCCACGATTTCTGCCGTTCGACGAACTGGTATAACTGCTCAGCCCCGTCCGTCTTGTACAAGGTGGCGAGGAGCGGGATTCCATGCGGGACCACACCAGAGTCTGAGAAGATGGTCAGCAGCCGGATTGCCGCATGGTGCTGACGCCTGAGCACCATCTGGCGGCCAAGACGCAGCAGGTCGGGCAGCAGCGGATGGGCGATGCTTGCCTCGATCACGTCGGTGTCGGACAGCAGTTCCTTGACGATCTCCGGTTCGCAGAAGTTGTCGCCTGTCCGCAGCACATGGATGAACTTCGGCATCAGCCTGGCCAGCTGGATTACTGTGTCGGGCTTGAAATAGGTGCTCGCCTCGAACAGTTCGGTAATGAAGTTGTCGGTCGGGAAGAGCTGCGGCAGCCCCGGCACGTTCAGCGGGACCACCTGGCTGGTGAACGGGATGGGAGCCCCGCAGTTGAGCGGGGAGTTTGCCACGGCGAAAAGCCGCATGAGCCGTTCGGCATCGGTGGGTCCGTTTGCAGGGAACGGATCGGCAGGCCGTTCGTTCTTCTTCGAGCTTTGCCAGAAGATGCGGCCAAGCTGCTGGCGGTCGTTATCGCTGATCGTGCCGAGGTAGTTCACGAAGTCGGCGATGGAGGAGGTGCCGTCGCTTCCTGCCTGCAACAGTTCGCCGATGGCGATGGCCATGCTTTCGGCATAGGTGCGCGAACGGTTGCGCCGGTCGGTTTCCCAGAGCATCTGGAGCAGCCGGACTGTCGCGGCCAGTACCGGTGCCGTGGGATTCCGTGGGTCGGATTCGAGAGAGGCTTTGGAGAGAACCCGGAGCAGGTGGATAAGGTCGCCACGGTCGATGGTTTCACGGAGCCATTCGGCATTGGCCTCAAGGTAGGGGGTATCCAGAATGCGTCCGAAGGCGCGGGCGGTTCGCGGATCAAGCAGCACCTCGAGTAGAACCCCGGCGAGCAACCGGAACGTCTCCCGGTCCCGCGTATCGGGGAGTTTCGCGACTGCTTCCAGATAGGTGTCAAAGAGGAGCCCCAGCGGCGCATCCCGGCCAGTCCCGAGTAGATTCCGGTAAACTGGTTCCAGCCGGTCGAACGGGGTGACGCCATCCGGTTCCGGTTTCGCCATTACCTGTCCCAGCCGGTCGAAGGCGGAGGCCAGCTCCCCTTCAGTTCCGGCCCTGGTCTGGGTCCAGAGTCCTGACCAGGCGGCACTGTCCAGCCGGGTGAGTATTTCGATCGCTGCCGAGGGCAGATCCAGGGCCGTGCGCCCACGGCCGAGGTCGACGGCCACCAGCCGGTCCAGTGCTGCAAACTGCACGGCAGATTGCGGCAGGAAGCCGTCGAGGGCAAAGGTCGCGTCCGCCAGGGGAACCCGCCTGCCCCGGAGGGTCTTGTCCGCCGGGCCTGATGGTGGCCGGGTCAGGCCGGCAAGCAAGGCTTCGGCATCTTCCCACCAGCCCCGTTTGCGGAAAACTGTCAGGGACCGGAGTACGGCGGCGAGCTCCCCCGACCGGGCCTGCTCGGCCAGCACCTGCGCCAGTTCATCGAGATCACCCGACAGGTCGGGATAGAAAGTACCGGCGGCGTCCCCGAGCAGCGTCAGGTTGCCAAGCAGGATGTCGGCCAGCAGGCCGGTCGCCACGAGGTCGGCCAGCATCGGCTGGATGAGATCGCGGCGGATCGGGGCAGTAGCGGCAGGGCGGGGATCGGTGGAGCCCCGGCGCCCAAGCGGCGGCGCGTCGTGGAGAATGACAGTCCGGCATGTCGAGGCGATGTTTCCGGCGGCATCAACGGCACGAAGACAGAGAACCCTGGAACCGCGGCCGTGTGCCCGGACTGCTACCGGTTTTTCGGCGGCAAGGGGCTTGCCGTCGAGTGTCCATTCGGTCCTGAAGCTGGAGACATCGTTTACTGACGCCACTGGCGTAACCGACTGCACCAGTTCTCCATCGAGGGGATTGATGATCGCCACCTGCGGCGGCTGCCGGTCCACAGTGAAGTTCCGGGTGATCTGCATCTGGTGGCCGGTGGCGCTGGTGACAGTGATGGCGAGATGGTTTCCGCCCTCATGGAGTTTCGCGGACGGCAGGATATCTGCCAGAGCCTGCGCGTTGGCCGGATTGCCAGACGGTGCGGGAAGCATGGCTTCGGTTAGCAGCGGTTCGCCATTCAGGAGAACGGAAAGCGACTTCCCCCGGAGACCATTCAGGCTGATGGGCACCTCAGCGCCGTAGGCGCGGCCTTCGAGGGGTTGGGCGAGTGTCGCCGACAGGGGAGAGTCGGAAGTTGCCTTGCCCCGCGTTTCTCCGGTGGCGCGCAGGAACCGCTTCGGATCGTCCCGGACATCGATCTTCTGCCGGAGCGACGCCCGGTTCCCGGCGGCATCATCAGCCGTGATTTCAAAATCATGGCGGCCCTCGGCCCGGACGAAATCGGCGCTGAACAGCCCCAGGAGTGATTGCACCGGATTGCCGCCAATGCGGACCGTGCTGCCGGGTTCCACCGTCCCGGTGATCCGGAACGAGGGAAGGGGCGTACGGCCATTTGCAGGTTCCAGGATCGTGAGGGCCGGGGCTATTCGGTCTATCGTGAATCTTGCCACACCTGTGGCCTCATTGCCTGCAAGGTCAGCGAGCCGGACAGGAATCGACTGTTCGCCTTCGGTAATTCCTGCGAGCAGGACTGCGGCGGTGTGGCCGTCGCGGATGACAGCGGGACTCTTGCCGATCACGGCCCCGAGCAGCGGTTCATTGGCCGTGCAGACCACTTCCACGGGATCGTTTTTCACCGGACCGGACGGCTGGCAGGAAAATGCCGGCGGCTCGCTGTCGCGGACCGTGGTCCAGTCGAGCCGGGTGATGTTCCCCGCTGGATCGGCGGCAAGGATGGTTATTTCGTTCCGGCCCGGAATAAGGGAGATGGCCGACTGATAGCGGCCGTTCTCGACGGGCGAGATGGTCTGGCCAATCAGTTCCACCCTCTCCAGCGGTTCGGACGCCTCGATGCTGACCATTACTTCGGCCTGGTTCGTGCGTCCCGGCAGCCCTGAAACCGTCAAAAACGGCGGGGTACGGTCCAGGATGAATACGGCATTTTTTTCGTACGTGAGGCCGGACGTTGTCAGGGCCTCAAGCCGGATTGTCTGAGGGCCGTCACCCGGCAGGACCACAGTACGGCTGAACCGGCTTCCATCCATCGGGACCGGATCGCCATTCAGCACGAGTGCCCGGACGCCCTCGGCCACCGTCCCCCTCAGTTCCTGCATGGCATTGCCGGTAAGGATTGGCTCATCGGAAATGTCCGCGAGGATGGCCCGGTCAGCGGGGATATTCCGGACAGACAGTTCACGCTCAGCCGTTTGTCCGTCTTTCAGTAATGCCCTGACGAATATCTTCAGGTCACCGGCGGGAACCGGAAAGGATGCGACGAACCGGCCGTCCGGCCAGGTTCGTGCCGGAGTCGACACGTCTCCGGCGGTGACGGTTATCTTTGATGCCGGTCTGGATACCACACCGGCCACAGTCAGGGTGCCGACGTCGAGCAAGCCCTCGCCCGTTGGGGCAAGAAGGGTAATCCTGGGAGGTTCAGCCCCGGCGGAAATAGCCGGGACCGCAAACTCGGAAGTGGTCTGGACAGGCTTCTCCGCGCAGGCGGGAAGAAGCAAAAAAAGAAGGGCGACGGGGGCCCCCATATGCTTCAGCAGGAAACTGCCCATGAAACCCATTCTATACGGAAGGAAGGAACAACGGGACAGGGAAAACAGCTATCCAGCCAGGCGCTTATAGGCTTCTTGCGCGGCCTTGACGGCATCGCCGGGGGTAGGGCCAATGGCCGACAGGTGGCCCATCTTGCGGCCCTTGCGGGGGTTGCTCTTCCCGTAAAGATGCAGGCGGACACCGGGGATGGAGAGAGCGGCGTTGAAATCCGGAGGCCGTTCACCAAGCCACACCTCGCCGAGCAGATTCACAATGGCCGCCGGGCGCAGCACTTCGACGCTCCCCAGAGGAAGATTACAGACGGCGCGCACATGCTGTTCAAACTGGCTCGTGACACACGCCCGCTCGGTCTGGTGAAACGAGTTGTGGGGCCGGGGAGCAAGTTCGTTTACCAGCACTTTGCCGTCTTTCGTTAGAAAGAGCTCCACGACCAGCAGTCCCTCGACCTGCAGGGCGCCGGCAAGGTCGGCGGCGATCTTTACCGCCCCGGTGTTGGTCCGTTCGGGGAGAGGACCGGGCAGTACCGACCAGGCAAGAATGCGGTTCTCGTGATGATTGAGGGCGGGCGGGTAGACGGCGATTTCGCCGCCGGGCCGCCGGGCGACCAGCACGGAAAGCTCGGCTTCCAGGTCGAGTGCCTTTTCGACGACGCAGGGTGCGCTGCCGAGCGTTTCCCACGCGGAGGCGACCTCGGCCTCCTGTTTCACACGCACCTGGCTCCGGCCGTCATAACCGCCCGTGCAGGACTTCACGAAGCAGTCGCCGCCGAGATCCCGAACGGCAGAGGCAAGCTCCATCGCCGACGAGGCGCACCGGAACGGTCCCGACGGGAACCCCTTTCCGGCGATCCAGTTCTTCTGGCGGGCCCTGTCCTGGATGACATGGAGGACTTCCGCGCCGGGGCGGAGCGGGGTGTGGCGGCTCACCGCCTGCAACGCCTCGGCGCCGATCTTTTCGATCTCCAGCGTCACCACATGGCACTTGCTGGCAAGATAGGCCGCCGAAACAGCGTCATCGAAAGGCGCCGTCACGCACAGGTCCGAGACATACCGCGCCGCGCAGTTGGGGTCGGGGTCGAGGATGTGCAGGTGGTAGCCCAGCGATCGGGCGGCCATCGAGGTCATGCGGCCGAGCTGTCCGCCGCCCAGGATTCCGATGATCGAGCCGGGAGGAATCGTTGCGGTCATAGGTCGCGCTGCTTGAGCACTTCGGCCGTGCGGGAGCGCCGCCACTTCCTCAGCCTTTCGCGGTATTCGGGGTATTTCAGGCCGACGATCTCGGTGGCGAGGATGGCGGCGTTGCCGGCGCCCGGCTTTCCGATGGCGAGTGTGCCGACGGGAACCCCTTTCGGCATCTGCACGATCGACATGAGCGCGTCCATCCCGTTCAGGAGCGTCGCCGGGACCGGGACGCCCAGCACGGGGACCAGCGTCTTGGACGCCACCATGCCGGGCAGGTGTGCCGCGCCGCCCGCGCCCGCGATAATCACCATCAGCCCGCGTTTTTCGGCTGACTCGGCGTATTCAAAGAGCCAGTCCGGGGTCCGGTGGGCGGAGACGACCTTCTTTTCGTAGGGGATGCCGAATGCTTCCAGCAGTTCGCAGGCGGGCTCCAGATGCTCCAGATCGCTCCGGCTTCCCATGATAACGGCGACGAGCGGCTGCACGGACTTTTTGCCTGCCTTGCGTGCCATCCTGGTTCCCGCCTCCTTCGCCTTCACACGGAGCTGGCCTCCGCAGCCGCTCCGCCGGAAAGGCGCAAGTATGACCGGCGGGGCGGAATCGTCAAAGGAGGATGTTTTCCCTTCTTCCCCACCACCACAGTCCCAGATTGAACACCAGGGTGATGGCGGCGATCGTGGTACCGAGGTCGATGAGTGGCGGTTCAAAGCGGAGTTTGATTTCGTGGCTGCCGGGCGGGGTCCAGACTGCCAGTTGCCCCCCGTTGGCGGTGAAGACCGGCAGCCTTTCCCCGTCCAGATAGGCATTCCAGCCCGGATAGTAGTTGTCGCGCAGGATGACCGGTCCCGCCGTTTCCCGCTCGATAGCCAGAGTCCATGCGTCCTCGTTCCACCGGACCGCTTCGCACCGGCTCGCAGGCAGGGCGGAACCGGTGGCTGCCGGTGCAGACTGGCCTGCCGGATCGGGAATGGCAGCTGCTGGCGGGGCGGGGTCATGGGGATCGAACGAACCCAGCAGGGCAAACTCCGGCCTGCTGGCGAAGCGGGTCCGGCGGTATCTGTCCAGAAGCGCTTCCGGTGAAGGCGGCACTTCCCACCCGGTTGGACATCGGACCGGGCCGAGGCGATTTCCGTCCGAACACCAGCCCATGCCGGTTCCGGAATCCACCTCGCCGCACTTCCAGCCGGGGGTTTGGCGGGCGGATCCGGACAGGATTCCCCAGACCGGCGCATCCACCAGCGCCGTGTAGTTTCGCCAGTGTGCCGAGCGGATCATCCTGTACATGGTGGCCAGTTCCGAGGAGTTGTAGCCCGTCGGCGTGGAGTAGGGTGTCGCCATCACGCCGTTACCGTAAAGAAGATTCCACATCTGCCGCGAGACATCGGCCGTCTCGCTTCCCTCCCACCGGACGAGGCTGCTCTCGCTGTTGGGGAAAATGCGGGCCGGGACCGGTGTCTCGCTGGCGAGCGCGGGGAAGTCCGCCTCCAGCCGGGCGAGAAGGGCCGGTTTCTCCCGGTAGATGGCCGAATCCCGGACCGGTGCGAGGGGCCGGTTGAGAGCGTAAAGTTCAGCAGTCGTAAAAAGGAGAAGCAGGACGGCCGCGTAAGGCGGTCGAAGCCGGATCGCCAGAAGTAGCGTGACGGCGGCTGCGAGCCAGACCGCGGAGGCCGATTCCAGCGTACGGGTGACGGTGCTGTAAGCCTCCGGGCCCGCTGCCTTTCCGGCAATGCCGTTGATCCAGGGCGAGAGGTTCAGCGTGGAATAGCCCGCAAGGCGAAGGAGCCCGGAAACCGCCACACACACTGCCGGGAGCAGCCACAGGCCGGGGATGCCACACTGCCAAAGCTCGTCAAGGCCACGCGCCGCCAGCACGGCAAGGCCGAGCATCACCCACAGGAGAAGCCGTTCAGGGAACCGGAACTGGCTCCAGAAGGGGAGCCAGTCGTAGAGAATCCGGTAGAAGGGCAGGTAGTCGCCGCAGGACCAAAGATACCCGGCAACTCCCGCTGCTGCCCAGAACCGGACGTGGAACTCTCCCCGCCCGCGCCACAGGCCCAGTGCAGCCAGCGGGATCAGCAGCACGCCGAAGTACGACGACGGCGTGTAAAAACCCTGCCAGCCGGAACGGGCGATGCCGCCCGCCCACCAGCCCGGTTCCTGGAAGGTGAAGCCGAACACGCCCGGCGCGAGCCATTCGATCCACCGGAACGGGTGGAACGACCACTGGGCGGCGAACTCGAAGGAGTTCTGCGCGGCCCGCAGGGTCCGGCCGGAAAGCTCATGCACGGTGAGGAGCCATGGCGCGGCGAGCAGCGCCGCCGTCACGGGGGCCCAGCCGGTCTGGATGGCGCGTCGGATCCTGAGAGCGGCGTCGCCGCCGGTCTTTAATAGCGCCAGAGCCACGCCCGTGATGCTGGCGAGGTAGAACGTCTGGATATCGCCGCTCGTGACGAGGTTCCACATGACGGCGGCGGAGAGGGCGAACCTCGGCCATGACGGGTTTTTCAGGAAAAATCCTGCCGTCGCCAGGTACCAGCCGAGCCACGACCAGCAGTAGAGGAACTGGAGGTTTTCGTGCTTCTGCAGGAATGCGCCGCCGTGGGCGACGGCGAGCGCGGACATGAATGCGGCTGTGCGGCTCCGTCCCAGCCCCCGGAGCCAGACGTAAAAGCCGCCGTGGGCGAGCGCGTAATGTCCGGCGACGAGAAGTCCATAGGCATGAACGGGATCGTCTAGGGCAACGAGGACCATATGCAGCGGGTAGAGCACACCATTCACCGGGTCGGCCCAGAACGGCATCCCGGCCTTCACGGCTTGTGTCCAGAGGGGCCACTCGCCGGAAAGGAGCCGCTCGCGCAGGTAGAGGCGAAGCGGCAGGAAGCTGATGACCGTGTCGCGGAACCAGAACGCACCCGCGCCGTTCCAGATCTGGCTGAAGAAGAGGATGTTCCAGCCCAGGATGGCGGCCGGAACGGCGGCGAGGCGGGCGAGCCGTTGCGGGGTGCCGGGGGATGATTTAACGTCAGTCCGCATCAATATCCTGCTGAACGGTGACTCCCGCCTTGTCCAAACGCCAGACGTCCGGTCCTGAAACCGCCGCCCTTCGTTGCCCGGTGTGCGGTGGCGAGGGCCGGTTCGAGACGGAAGTCCGCGAGCAGGATGCCTGGCTCACGAGCCCGGACCGGTTCCGCCTCTACGCCTGCGGCGCGTGCGGTTCACGGTTCATTGATACCGCCTCGCTGCCGCATCCGCTCGCCCACTACTACCCCGGCGACTACTACGGTAGCAGACAGCAGAAATACCGGGGAGTGTTCCAGCGGCTGTCGGATGCCTTCCGCCGCTGGCGGTTCCATGTGCTGTTTGACCGCATCGGGACGGAAGCCCGCCGGAACAGCAGGGGGAGTAGCGAACTGCCCTCGGTGCTCGACTTCGGCTGCGGGCGTGGCGTCATGCTCGGGTCATTCCGCGAGAACGGCTGGGAGGCGAGGGGCGTAGAGTTCTCCGAGCAGTCGGCGGCGCTGGTCAAGGCCGAGTACGGCGTGGACGTGCTCCACGGACCGGACGCCATCGAGCAGCTCGGGGGGGCGAGGTTCGATCTCATCACCCTGTTTCACGTTCTGGAGCACCTGTCAGATCCCAGGGCCACGGTGCGCAAGCTCGCCCGGCATCTCAGGCCCGGCGGACGGATGGTGATCGAGGTGCCCAACTACTGCCGCCTCCAGCGCGGCCTGTTCGGCCGCTGGTGGTGGCACCTGGACCCGCCCCGCCATCTGGTGCATTTCACGCAAAAGTCGCTCGCGGCGATGCTGGAGAAGATGGGTTTCAGGGTGCGAATCCTCGCCAACTTCTCGGTCGAGTATTCGTTCTTCTGCTTCCTGCAGTCGCTGATGTCGCTCGTCACCCGGCGGCCGAACCGCCTGCATGTCCTCATCCGCTCGACACCGGGCGCGGACGCCCCGGGCCCGGTGGAGTCGGCCCTGACCGTGCTGCTGGCGGCCGTGCTTGCGGTCCCGGCCGCCATCGGTGCCATCGGGGCGTTTTTTCTCGCCCAGGGGGACATTATCCGTGTCGAGGCGCTCCTGCCGGAAGGACGGGAGATTTCCTGAGAGCCCCTGATTGACCGTCAGGCCCGTGCAGTCTGATGGGGCGGGGTGTTCAGGCCGCCGATGGAGCGGCCTCTCCGGCCTCCGTGAACCGGTAGGCCTTCAGCCCGCCATAGATCCCGATGATACCGATCAGGTCGATAATATGCCCCGCGCTGGCGATGATCTGCAGGGCGCCGCCCGCCTTGTAGTGCCCCGCCTTCACCAGCAGGAGCCCGATGAGTTGCACGAGCGCGGCCATGAGCAGGTAGCCGAAAAAGACGGTCGTCCCGATGCTCTTGAACTCGTTGGTGGCGGGCCGCATGTCGAAAAGCACCAGGAACTCGAAAACCATCACGACGAGCATGATCCTGGCAAATAATAGTCCATCTGGCGTGTTGCGCAGCACCCAATCCTCCTGCGAATTGCCGGCGCGCCCTTTTGGAGAAGGCCGCCAGCCAGTGTTGTTCCGGTTCCGGCCACCCTAACCGGATGATGACGCAGACGGCAACCTTCCCCAATTGCGCCATTCCGGCTACTACTCACCCGATGCCCCGGTGGCGAAACTGGTATACGCAGCGGACTTAAAATCCGCAGGCCCTAACCCGGCCGTCCCGGTTCGAGTCCGGGCCGGGGCACCAACCTTTGCCCCTCTCTCCTTTCCCGCCGCCCGGCGGTCGCCTAGGCTTCCCCTGCATGAACGTGGCAAGCGAGCCGCATGGGGGAGATAACGGTATGAAGATCCAGATGGTGCTGCTGGGCGCGGCGGTTTGCGTGCTCATGGTGGCGGGACCGGCGGACGCCCAAGGGTTTCCGAAGCCGGCAGCGAGCTACTCGGCCGATCAGGTCATGGAAACCGAACAGATGTCGATCCAGGGCCGGGTCTACGAGTCAGGCCAGAAATCCCGCATGGAGATGTCGGTCAGCGGCTCCAGCCAGATATCCATCATGCGGAGGGACAGGCAGGTCACCTGGATGCTGATCCCCGACCAGCGGATGTACATGGAGCATGCCTTCGGTACGGCGGAAAGCTCCCCGGACGGGATGGACGACTACCAGGTCGAGTGGACCGACGCTGGCGAGGAGACGATCGACGGTATACCCACGAAGAAGTCCAAGGTTGTCATGACCCACCGGAAGGACGGCACGAAGATGGGCGGCTTCATGTGGATGACGAAGAAGGAGGGGATTCTCCTCAAGATCGACGCCATCGCCGTGGACAAGGACAAGAAACACCGGTTCAGGCGTGAACTGAAGAACCTGAAAGTGGGCCCGCAGCCAGACTCCCTGTTCGAGATACCGCCCGGCTACCAGAAGATGCCCTCTTTTCCCGGCATGACGGGCGGGCAGCCGGGGGCGAGGCCATCAGCAAAACCCGCTGAAGGCGGAGCCGATCCGGCCCAGAAGCGCGGCGGCCGTGAAAAGCGGATGCCGCCGGAATCCCCCTACAGCCAGCCGCCCGCGTCCGGGCAGATGCCGCCCGGTTTCGAAAACCTGCCCCCGGAAATGCAGGAGATGATCCGCAAGCAGATGGAGCAGGCGGGCCAGTAGGCCTCAGGAGACAGAGCGATGAAGATACGGCACACCTTGCTATTGGCAGCCCTGGTTGCAGGCCCGGCGCACGGGCCGGCACGGGCCGATGACCCCTGCGGAGGCGGCAACTGGGACGCGCTCGTGCGAAGCGGTACCGAGGCGGAACGGACTGGCAAGCTCGCTACTGCCTTCCTCTGGTTCCGCTCCGGCGAGATGTGCTCGCCGGTGGCCGCCGCCGGCCTGCGCCGGGTGGGCAAGCGGATCGGGCAGGACGCGGAAAAGGCCGGGCGGCTGATGACCGGAGCGGACCTGTTCAGCCGCCGGGCCGATGCCGAATGCAAACGGGTAACCGGACGTAATGACCCCGCAGTGCCTGACTGCGAGGACGGCGAGCGGCTTTCCCTTCATCCGCAGTCCGGGGCGGTGGCCTGGTATACCGCCTCGCGGAACTGGGCGGATGAGGACCGGGTCCGGATGGAATACATGCGGAAATACGCGAGCACGGTCGAGGACGTGCGGAACCTGAAGAACCATCTGGAAAGCCGGACGGCGCAGCCTGTCGATTCGTACCGTCCGCCGGCAGACTATCTGGAAGAACTCCGGAAGCTGGCGGCAACCCGCGGCGAGGCGGCTCTCGCCCGGGAGGAAACGGAGTTCCAGAAGCCGGGGATCGGCGCGGGCGGGACGCGGGAAGACCGGTCGCTGAAGGCGCTGGAGGATGCCCGCCGCTGGTGGGAACTGTTCGCTGACCGGCGGATTTCGCAGGTGACGGGGAGGGCCGACCAGCGGGGGGATTCGATCGCCGCCGGTGCGGATCATCCCGATCCCATCCAGCACGCGCTCATGTACTACCGGTTTTCAGGCGCGGAGAAGAAGGCGGAAAAGCTGCGGAAGCGGGCCGGGGAACTTGGCGACGCGGCCATGAAAACGGGAGAGGCATCTGTCGCCGCCCGGTTCTACAGCCTTTCAGGCCGCGAAGCAGATGCGGAGAAAGCCGCCCGTTTGGCGGAGCAATCCCTGAAGGAGAAGGCTACTCCGCCGCCCATCAAGAGCGGCGAGGAGCAGAAGAAGTTCCGCGACGAACAGGACGCCCTCGAAAAGGAACTCGGGCTCTGACGGTTTCGCCTCTTAGGACGAGAACTCCTTCAGACCCCACTTCACACCTTCGATGGTCCGCTGGATCATCTCGTCGGTGATGCCGGGGAACAGCGGCAGGCAGATGTGCCGGGCGCAGCCCTCGTCGGCTACCGGGTAGTTCCCCCTGTCCAGGTTCTTGAAGACAGGCTGTTTGTGGAGCGGTTCCTCGTAAACCTCGCCAGTGAGGCCGACGTTGAACTTCTCACGCACGGCCATCTTCATCGCCTTTCGGTCCTTGAGCGGCCGCGCCGGGATGAGCAGGTACTTGTAGTAGTTCGCGGTTCCGCCATCCGGCGTAAGCATGGGCCGCGCCAGCGGGTCATTCCGGAAGGCCGCATCATAGGCCCGGGCGGCGCGCTGGCGCTCGGAGATCATGAACTCCAGCCGGTCCATCTGCTTGAGGCCGATGACGGCGTGGATCTCCGACATGCGCCAGTTATAGCCAAGGCGCGTGTGGGCATTGACGGTGAAGCTGGCCTTCCCCTGGTCGCGGTAGATGAGCGCCTCATTGTAGACGTGCTCGTCATCGGTGGCGATGATGCCGCCCTCGCCGCTGGTCATCACCTTGGTCGGGTAGAACGAGAAACTCGACGCCCGGCCGAAGGCACCCGCCTTTTTTCCCTTGTAGGATGAACCGTGGGCGTGGGCCGCGTCCTCGAACAGCCAGATACCCTTGCTCTTGCAGAAATCGGCAATCTCGTTGATGTGCGGAGTCACGAAGCCGCCGATGTGGACGATCACGACGCCTGCCGTCTTTGGCGTCAGCCGCTTTTCGATCTCCTTGACCGTGAGCGAGTAGTAGTCCGGATCCATGTCGGCCAGGACGGCGTTTCCGCCCGCGTGGATGATTCCCGCCGCAGTGGCGAAAAAGGTATTGGTCGGGCAGATCACGTCCTTGCCCTCGACTCCCATGGCCCTGAGGGGAATTTCAATGGAACTTGTGCCCGAGTTCACGGCGACGGCATATTTCACGCCGCAGTATTCCGCCCAGCGGCGCTCCAGTTCCTTTCCGTGCTTGCCCAGCGTGAGCTGTCCGGAGGCAAGAACCTGATCAATCTGTTCCAGTATCCATTTCCGGTCCTCGTCCGGGAAATAGAGTTTCGCGGCGGGGACGAGCGGCTTGTCGGTAGCGGTGGCAGGGGCGGGTTGTGCTGACATGTGTGTAGGGGTCTCCTTTGGGGATGTTCGGTTTTGCCGTGCCGGAGGCTTTCCGGCGGTCTCAGTCTGGTTTCCAGGTCATTGACATCATGAGGACGCCAATGGCGATAACGCCGACGCCGGCCCAGCGCATGGGCTCGACAATCTCGCCGAGTATCATCCGGGCCAGCATCACGCCAACGATATATTCCATGGCTGTCAGTGGAACGATGAAACTCACCGGAGCGCGGGCGAGCAGGGCCAGGTTCAGGAAGAATGCGACTGCATGGAGCAGCGTGCCAACGATAACGGTGGGCGTTGTGAGCGCCCGGCCGAAGTAGCGGAAGGTTTCCAGAGACAGCCAGTCGTCGTGTGCGCCGAGGGCGACCATTCCCTTGGCCTGCACGACGGGCCCCAGGGCTGCACAGGTCACCGAGATGGCGAGCATGATGAAGATGGTGAGCATGCCGGCTCCTTTCATTCCTCCGGGTCCGGAAAATGCGGATGCACTAGCAGACATCAGCAAACCCCACGGTGCGGATACGCCGTTCCTCGAGGGCGGCGCGTACATGCGGACTGCACAGCGCCGCCAGTTCTTCCTCATGCCGGTAGTCCGGCATGAACCGGTCGATCTCCGGGCATCGCCCGGCCGCCGGGTGCGTATATATCTCCGTAAGGCCGGGGCCAAGGCGCCGGATGATTTCCAGGAGGTAACCTTCCGTGACGCGGCCGGAGTCATAGACGCCAAAAACCTCCTGCGCCGTGCGGAACCCCCCGGCGCGAAGCCGCCTTGCGAGCTGCACCGCCCACGGGGAGATAATGAGCGCCGAGATGATCTTTTCGACGGCATGCCCCGGTGCCGCCTTGAGCGATTTGATGAGCGGCTCCAGCGGCACCCGGATGGCGGGACGGCCGTAGTCGGCCGCCACTTCCAGCAGAGCGTCGAGGACTGCCGGATGGATATGGAAATGGTTGTGCCCGTTCACATGGTCGAGCCTGAGGCCGGTGGCGTGGAAGCGCTCGAACTGGGCGCGGATTTCCCGGCGGAGCTGCTCACGTGCCCGGCGGCTGAAAAAGTATTTGATCCCGGTGCGGATGATCTGTGTGCCAAAGCGGCCTTCACTGTCGACGATGTCGGGGATTTCGGATGGGGGAAGTGTGGCGTTGCCTTCCACCAGAACGAGGTGCAGGCCGACGCGAAGGGAGGGTGTCTCCCGGGCCCGGCTCACGGCATCCGCGAATCCCCGGCCGTTCACCATGAGCGAGGCGGCCGACAGGATCCCCTCCGTGTGGGCGCGGATCATCCCCTCATTGACCACGGGGTCGAGGCCGAAATCGTCCCCGACCACCACCAGCGAGTTCATGCCCGCTCCGATCCTGCCGGGTTTACTGGTGCCGCCGGGGAAGATGCGGGTGATGCGGATGCGCGGTCTGGAATACGCCCCACTTCGACGAGCTTGCCCGCCTCAAGCCGGAACAGCCGGTCCTTCCATGTCGTGTGATTGCGGGTGAGGCTGAGGAACCAGGTCGCCAGTGCGGCAAGATCGCGGAGTGGCAGCATCGGGAGCGCCTTCAGCCCGGTCTGGTCGCGCAAGGTGCCGAGAATAATTCCCGCCGTCAGGAGCCGTATGCCAATGACAGTTCCGAGAAACGCCAGCGCCCAGGACTGGAATCCACTCACGAGCCAGAGCAGCAGTGCAGCCGGAATCCCCTTCAGGAGGATTGTCCAGGCGAATGCTGCCGGCTTGGCGGCACGTGTATTCTGGTCCCAGTATATCTGATGCTCGAACCAGGTCCGGTAGCCGGCGAGGTCCACCGTCGTGTCGGCGACATAAGGGATGATCGATACCCCAAGGCCCAATTCGCCAATCCGGCGTCCCATCTCGAAGTCCTCGACGAGATAGTGGGCCAGGGGCTCGAATCCGCCGATCCGGTCGAGGATCGCCCGCTTGAGGGCTATGGACGCACCCAGGCAGGCATCGCCAAAGCCGAACAGGCTGGCAAAACAGACGTTGGGGATGAACTCCGTATTAAAGGATAAAAGTTCGAGTTTCTCAGGGATCGTCAGGGCGTCGGCCGCCTTGTAGAGCGTGGAGACGGCGCCGGTTTCGGGGTCAGCGAGCGGGCCGGTGATGATTTTCAGGTAACTAGGCCCCACGCGGGTGTCTGCATCCGAGATGACGATGATCTCGCCACTCGCGGCGCGGTAGCAGTTCACGAGATTGTTGATTTTGCCGTTTGGCCCGACCGCATGTGAATCGACCACGTAACGGGCCCGGCCCGGATATTTGCCAACCAGCTTTTTCACTACCGGCAGGACCGGATCATCGTCACGCTGGACGCCGAAGATCACTTCATAGTCGGGGTAGTCCTGCTCAAGAAAAGTCCGGAAGTTCTCCTCGGCGCCCCGTTCGAGCCCGTAGACCGGCTTGAGAATGGAAACTTTTGGCGGAGATATCTTCGCATCCGCGGCCAGTTTCGGCTTCCGGCGGAGAAACAGCCCCGTCGTCACGGCCGATACGAGCCAGTATCCGGAACTTACCACGGCGGGGATGGCCAGCAGGATGTAAAGCAGCGTTTTCAACGAATGGCGCTCTGCAGCGGATACCTTTTCCCTGCAAGCAGATAGGGCCAGAGGCCCGAAAAGGCTGGCCGCTGGTAGCACCGTTCAAAGCCCGTGGTCAAACGGGGAAAAAGTGGAGGAATCAGGCGGATTTAGGCCGCCTCCAGTTGGGCCTACCGCCTTCACCTGTGTAAGCTTTGGCAATACGCCGCATGAAATCGTTTAACCAGACCAAGATCGTCGCCACGCTGGGACCAGCGTCCGGTACCGTGGAGATCATCCGGCAGCTCATCCAGGCCGGGGCGGACGGTTTCCGTCTTAATTTTTCACACGGCGATGGTCCGGCACTGGCGCCGCTGATCGAAGCGGTCCGGCAGGCTGAAAAAACGGCGAAGGCGCACATCCCCATACTGGCCGATATTCAGGGGCCCAAGCTCCGGATTGGCCAGATGCCCAAGGACGGGGTGACGCTCCTCGAAGGCGAGCGGATAACCCTGACCGAACGCCCGGTCGAGGGAAGCGTGCATGAGGTGCACTCTCCCTATGAGTTCCTCACCCGGGACGTGAAGGCGGGGTCGCGCATCCTGCTCGCCGATGGTTCGATCGAACTGATGGCCGAGCGGATCGAGGGACCGGATGTGATCTGCCGGATCATGACCGGCGGCCGGCTGTATTCGAACAAGGGACTTAACCTGCCCGGAACAAGGCTGTCGGTGGAAACCCTGACGGCCAAGGATGAGCGGGATCTGGCTTATGTCGGCAGGAATGGGCTCGACATGGTGGCGATTTCCTTCGTCCGTTCGGCGGCCGACATCCACCGGGCCCGCGAGTTCCTGGGCAATTCCAAGATTCCGGTCATGGCCAAGCTGGAGCGGCCCGAGGCGCTCGACCATCTGGATGAAATCCTGGAAGCCTCCGATGGCGTCATGGTGGCGCGGGGAGATCTTGGCGTGGAACTCGACTTCGAGCGGGTTCCGATACTCCAGAAACGTATCCTGTCGCGGGCGGCCGTGCGCGGAAAGTGGGCGATCGTGGCGACGCAGATGCTGGGCTCGATGGTGCTGAATCACCGCCCGAGCCGTGCCGAGGTCTCGGATGTAGCCAATGCGGTTCTTGACGGCGCCGATGCGGTGATGCTGTCAGAGGAAACAGCTGCGGGGAATCATCCGGTCGAATCGGTGGAGGCGATGGCACGCATTTCCCGCGAGGCTGAAACGGTGACACACACGGCGAGCGTCAGTTTCGAAGCTGACATCATGTCGTTCGCCGCCGGGGCGGCCGGAGCGGCGGTGAGCGCGGCCGAACGTCTCAATGCGAGGGCCATTGTTGCGCTGGCAGGGTCGGGGCTGACGGCGCTGCTCGTCTCCAAATGGAAGCCGCGGCTTCCGATCCTCGCCATGAGCGCCCATGTGCCGACACTCCGGCGCATGAATGTGCTGCGCGGGGTTATTCCGGTGGCGATCGGCGAGCGGGCCGGCATGGAACGCCAGCTTGAGGCAGCCGACCGGTTTCTGGTCCAGGACGGATGGGCAGCACCCGGTGACACGGTGGTCGTAGTGGCGGCAATTCCCCTCGGCGAGGGGAAAGAAACCAACACGATACGCTTCCACAAGGTCCGCGGTGGGAAGTGAATTTCCAGCTTGCCGCCATCGGTTTCCGGCCAGGAAACGACCAGGAGCTTTATACATTGCTGTCAGTTGCAGCCGAGCGGTCCCGGCCCGTCTGGGGCACTTCTGGTGGCGAGCAGCACCGCCTGTGGCTTGACGGGAGCGGCGCGGGAATCGCCGTGCATCTGGAAAAGCGAAGGCTGGTGTGCATGACACCGTGGTTCGAATCCGGGACGGTTTGGCCGGTAGAGGCCGAAGGTGAACTGATCGACGCCGAAACCGTGCACTGGTCAGGCGGAAGGTTCAGGATCAATGCCCCGGCAGGTCCCGTTTCAGGGGTCATCGTCCAGCTCCGGGAGTTCGGTCCATTCCGGCCGGCACTCAAGGCAGGCACCCGGTTTGATCTCAAAATGGCGATAATGGGCGGCGATGTCCGAATTTTTCCGGGTGAAAAGGAGTTTCACGCGGCCCAGCATGAGTTCTGGGGGCCAAATGAGAGGGGCGAGGCATTCGATCTGCCGCCGGATTTTCTCCTGCCAACAGGATCTCTGGGAGAATCCGGGGCCCGGCCCCGCCTTTCGGACATGGCATCGGCATTGATAGCCGGACGGATCGTGGAGCACCGGACGCTCATTAACAGCCTGACTGGCCGCCGGTTTGAATGGGTCCGGATTCAGGCGGCCGGACTGCCGGTTGAGACTGTTTTCTGGAAAAGCCGGGATGGCACAGCGCCTGAACCGGGGCGGATCGCACTTGTACATGGCTGGCTGGCTGGAAAGCCCGAGGGTGTTAATGAAGTGGAGCCGGGACGGCCCGGCTTCTGGAAAAAGGTGGCTGGCCGCTGGCTGTAATCCTGCCGCCAAGCTAAAGAGAAGGCCCGGACGGTGTTAACCCCCAGATGATCGACGCTCTGATCGACTTCCTTCAGAATCAACCGCCCGTCGTTATTCTTACCGTCTTGACGCTGATGCTGGTCTGGTGCGGTATCGGTTCCCCCATTCCGGAAGACGCGCTCGTCATTATTGCCGGCTATGCGGCTTACCATGGGAGCCTGCACCCGGGTTTCGGCGGGCCGAATGCGGCTTACTATCTGGCCATCTTTGGGGTTCTTCCGGGTGTGCTCGGAGGCGATACCCTGACGTACTTCATCGGCCGCCGGTACGGCGAGCGGGTATTCTATCTCCGGGTGGTCCAGAAGTTCGCCCGTCCCGAAAAGGTCGAGCGGGCCAAGCGGTTCTTCGATCGTTGGGGGCACAAGGCGATCCTGTTCGCACGGTTCGCACCGGGGTTCCGGTTCGTGGTGTTCCTGACGGCCGGCATGCTGGGCGTGACGCCCCGGCGGTTTCTGCTTGCCGATGGTCTGGGCGCCTGCATCAGCGTGCCGTTTTTCGTCAGTGTCGGCTATTACTTCGGTCCGGAAATCGATGAGGGCTTTGGTTTCGCCCGGAAAATACAGAACTACATCCTGATAGCGGCGGTTCTGCTTATTGTACTGCTTGTGGTGCGGGCATTCTTTGCCCACCGCGAACTACGGGCAGGACCAGTAGACGAACCGCCTTCGAGCGGGTAATTCTGCCAGTAGACTCTGGTTCGGCTGGCGGGCGTGGTGGCCCGCCTGTATCTGTGTGTGGGAGAATGCAAATGGCGCGTCCGCGTGAAGGGGAGCTGGCTCCCCGGTTTGAAGGCGTGTCTGGTGATGGCCAGCGCGTATCGCTCGACGAACTGCTGAAAAACGGTCCTGTGATGGTCGTGTTCTATCCGAAAGACGAAACGGCCGTATGCACGGCCCAGCTCTGCGACTACCGGGACCAGTACGGCGAGTTCCGGAAGCTCGGGGTCCAGATCGTCGGCGTCAGTGGTGGATCGGCAAGTTCCAAGGACAAGTTCTCGCAGAAACACCATTTCCCGTTCCCGCTGCTTGCCGACGAGGATGGCCGGATAGCCAAGGCCTACGGCATGCGGAACTTTCTTGGCATGACCGACCGGGGCAACTTCCTCGTTGGCCGTGACGGGAAGCTGGTCTACGCCCACAAGGAAACCCTCCCGGTGTTCCGGCGGAAGAGCGACGAACTGCTGGACGTCGCCCGCCGGCATTTTGCGGCCTCCTGAATCAACGGACCTGATGAATGACGGATAGCTCCACTGCCGTACCGGCCACAGCAGCCAGCCGACTGATCGGCCCGCTCGTTCGCGGTGCGGCCAGAACACTTGGACTGGTCCCTGCTTCCGGTGAGTTCCGGATGCTGATGGCTGGCGCGATAGCTGCGGCGGCGGCCCGGGCCTTTGGGAAGGCGCTGCCCGAGAAGCCGGAAACCTCCGGTCAGTTCATCGCCCGGCGCATCGAAAAGTCGGTCTTTGCCAGCATCGCGAGTGCCGGCGATCCGCTGGACCGTCTGTTTCGGGCCGGACGGCTGTATGAAGCAGCCCTTCAGGCAACTGATCAAGATGGACGCAGGTCCGGCGGGAGCTACTTCACTCCGGTGGTGGTCGCCCGCCACGCGGCGCTTGAGGCGGCCGCCGGACGGGAGCGTTCGACCTTCCTCGACCCTGCCTGCGGAACTGGCAACCTGCTGGCGGCACTGGTTCTCCTTGGCCGTATCCCCGCGGCCCGTCTGGTTGGACGGGAACTGGATCCGGCGGCGGCGTTCCTCGCGCGAACGAACCTCTGGCTTGCCGCGGGCGGGCGGCCAATGGACTGGGAACGTATCTGCCTCCAGGTGGACTCGGGAGATTCACTGCAAACCCCGGTGATTGCGGCAGACGTGATGGTAACGAATCCTCCTTTCGTCCGGGGCGTTGCGGATCACGGAGAGAAAGTTCTCGCAGAGCGGGAAGTTCTGCGGCAAAGGTTCCCCCTGCTTCGTGGCCCGTTTGACCTCGCTGCGGCATTCTGGGCGCTGGGCGAGGAGATGTGCTGCAGCCGCACGGTGCTGATCGTTCCCAACCGCCTTCTGTCGGCTGGATATACCGCCAGGCTGAGGGACGCGGCCATCCGGCGGAGAGACTCGGTCCGCTTGAGGGATTTCAGCAGGGAAAAGCCTTTCGCCTCCGTGTCGGTGTATCCCGTGGTGCTGACCCTGGATCGCGACCGCCGGGGTGAGGGCCGGACATCCAATGGCCAGCCGTCGGGAATGTTCCACTGGCAGACGCGTCTGCTTGAAGGGCGGAGCTGGGGCGCTGCCCTGTCCGCCTCGGCGATGGAACTGCTCGAAGCCGGACCTGTGCGGCTTTGCGACATTGCCACCGTTCATGCAGGCCAGACGACGGGTGAGGCCTATGCGCTCCGTCCGCATGTAGGCGAGGCCGGGGATTATCATCTGGTGACGGCGGGTGCGATTGAGCCCCACCGGATCAGGCAGAGCGGGCGGCAACGGTTCCTCGGCAGGGAGATGGAGCATCCGCGGATTCCAGCCGGTGCTCTCAGTGAGCGCCGGCGCCTGGTAGCCGGATCGCCCAAACTTCTCGTAAGTGGCATGGGCCGCAAGGTTGAGGCGGCGCTTGATCTGGACGGCGCAGCTGCTCCTGCCGTGAGCGTGTTTGTGGTCCAGCCCCGTGAGGGGACCGGTATCGGTCTGGGCGCGCTGTCGGCGCTCCTCAATTCACGGACCATCGAGGGGATATTCAGGGAACTGTACGGATCGCAGACGATGTCCGGCGGATACATATCCCTGACCAAAGCCGCACTGGAAGAGTTGCCGGTTGCGCTTGAACTCGATCCTGCGCGCTTCGGACGCCTGGATGCGATCGGCTATGCGCTGCACGAGATCCCGGATTCGATGGAGCTTCTGGAAGAGGCGGAGGAACTGGTGCTCGGCCTGTTCCGCAAGGGCCAGGTGGCGAACCGTATCGTGCGCGCAGGCAGGCCCTGAACCCGGCATCGCTGGAATCCCGCCCGCCTCACTTCCCCCGCATCTTCTCCCAGCGCTCTGACCTGAAAAACGAGCAGGAAACCAGGGTCGGCGTTCCGGCCGAAGTACGCTTCCAGTAGTTTCCGGTAGCAGACCGTTCGGGCGGTGTGGTCATCCGGTAATCCCGCACATGGATGCGCAGCGCCCTCGGGCGTTCTCCGGGCGCAAGGTGGAGCGTATCGAACACCGGAGCCACCCGGTCGGGATCAAGGCATATCTTTTCCAGCAGATAGGCGAACCATGGCTCGGAAACCGGTGGCCGCGCCCCCAGTGCGAGAAACCAGTGCTGGAACGGAATCCGGGGATGATGCGGGGCGAGAAACTCCGGCCGCCAGTCGGGGCGGGTGGCCTGGTGCCGGAAGGAGACGGGATACCATCCGTCGCCGGCAGTCTGGATCTCGATCTCGGTGGTCGGCCGGGTCAATGTCACGTCGGCAAAGAGATGGTAGTTGTTGACGACCCGCCAGGAACGCAGGAAGGAACCGAAAGTTTCCGGCAGCACGGGGATTTTCTCGTGCATGGCTTCGATCCCCCGGCTCACGAAACGCAAATTCGACTGCAGGCCGGCCAGCATCATCACGGAGGCTCCGGCCATCACCGCCATCCGCCGGATACCCCGGCGGATGGTGGCAGTGCGGGGTGCGTGAGGCCAGAGCATTGAGAGCAGCGGCAGGGCACGGGTGACGAGCTTCCGGGTCCAGCGCCAGTCGCGGTCATCGAGAATGAACAGGCACAGGAGCGCCGACTGGTAGTTGAAAGACCCGTAGTTGGCGGTGGCGACGATCACCGCCTGAAGGCCCACCGACAGGACAAACGCAAGCCTGCGCGCCACGGCGGGGCCGAACAGCAGGAGTGGCACGGCCAGTTCGGCCACGTAGGTCATCCACTGTTCGAAGCGGTGGAAACCATGCGGCAGCTGATGCGCCCACCAGCCGAGGATTGTCGGGATCGGGGCTGTTTCGTAGTAATGGTCCATGGCTATCCACTCGTGCCATGAACTGGTACCGCCCTGGAGCTTGGCAACACCGCTTTCAAACAGCAGCCGGAACAGGAAAAACCGGAAGAGGAAGATCACCAGCCGGTTTGCCTCTTTGCCGCTCCGGATAGAGGGGAGGAGGAACGACAAGAAGGTCGCCTCCAGAACGAGGTTGTCCCACTGGAAGGTGAAGAACCGCTGTCCGGCGGTGACGACCGACAGGTAGCAGGCCAGATGCACCGCCAGGGCAAGGTGTGTGAGCCGACCGGCAAGGAGGCACAGGGAGGCGGCGAGACCCATGCAAACAACGAGATGAATGGCGAAGTCCGATGTTCCCGTCCACCAGAAGAGGCTTGGAGCATCCATGAACGGGTTCAGTCCCGCATCCCGCAGGCGGTCCAGGTAGATACCGGCAGGGAGCAGGCCATTGGGGCCGATCAGCAGGCTGATTTGTGAAAGTTGCGACAGGTAAACGCAGGTCATCAGGGCGCCAAACCCTCGCAGGTAGAGACGTGGACTCCAGTAGTGCCGTGAAGGAAGCGAGGGGCTGGCGGCGGGTTTCATCGTGTGCCGTGCAGCATAGCGCTACGGCAGCCAGATGCCGAAGGGGCTCAGTTCTCCTGGGGAGAGCCGGTGCGGGGTGCGGGGATGGAGGCGCTGTTCTTTTTGTGAAACAGCCGGGCGGTCAGCCGTTCCTTGATCCGGTCAGAGACCAGATAGAAGGAAGGAACGACGACGAGACTGAGCAGCGTCGAGACGAAAATGCCACCCAGCACCGAGATCGCCATGGGGCTGCGGACTTCCGATCCGGCGCCAAGCTGAAGCGCCACGGGGACCGATGCCATCATGGTCGTGACCGAGGTCATGATGATCGGCCGGAACCGGACGCTCCCGGCGAGTTTCAGCGCCTCCAGCGTGCTGAGTCCGCGTTCGCGGGCCTGCTTGGTATAGTCCACGAGAATAATGGAGTTCTTTTTCACCAGTCCCATCAGCAGCAAGAGGCCGATCATGCTGAAGATGTTGAGACTCTTGCCCGCGATCCACAGGGCGGCCGCCGCACCCGTGACCGACAGGGGCAGGATGGTAAGAACCGTCACCGGGTCGAGGAACGAATTGTACTGCGAGGCCAGAATCATGTAGGCGACGAGGACGCCCAGAACGAGTGCGAATATCAGGCTTCCCATCGACTCCTGGAATGCGACACTCGAACCGCCAAGCACCAGCGAATAGCCCGGCGGCATTGTCTTGCGGAGCGTTTCGACATGGGCGATGGCATCCTTCTGGGAATGCCCCGGTGCGATATTGGCGAACAGGGTGATGGCCCGTTCGCGGTCCTTGCGGGTGATCGCCTGGAGGGCCGGGACTTCCCGGGTGGTGACCACGGACGAAAGCGGAACCAGCGCGCCGCTGCCGGTACGGACCTTGAGGCGTGCCAGATCTTCCGGACGCGAACGCTGGCCAGCCATGAGCCGGAGGCGGACGTCCAGCCGGCGGCCGCCGGCGTTGTACTTGCCTACCCGCAGCCCGCCCACCAGGGCATTGACCGCGGTGGCAACCCGTTCGACGGGAATCCCCAGGTCGGCGGCACGCGCACGGTCGGGAATCACCCGGAGTTCCGGCATCCCGAGCTGGTAATCGGTGTCGAGGTCGATCACGAGGCCGCTCGCAGCCATCTGGCCTTGGACATCGGTACTCAGCTCGACGAGCTTGTCCCAGTCGGGGCCGCGCACGGAAAACTCTACGGGAAATCCGCGCTGGGCCGTGAAGCCTGACTGGGAAAGATCCTGCACGACCGCTTTCAGTCCGGCATAGGAGTTGAGTTCCTTGCGCAGGACGGCGGCAAACCCGTTCTGGGTGAGCTTGCGCTTGTTTGGCGGAACCAGCGTGACGAACATGACGCCGGTATTGACCGAGCCACCCCCGAATCCGCCGACGACGGCGAAGGCACGGGCGACCTCGGGCTGTGCATTCACGAAAGCCTCGGCCCGCTGGAACATCCGGTCGGTTTCAGTGATGTCGGAACCGACGGCCGTCTGAAGGCGCACCAGCAGCCGGCTCTGGTCCTGTGACGGCACGAACTCGCCGGGCAACTGCTGGTAAACGAACAGGCTTCCGGCGAACAGGAATGCGGCTCCGGCGAGTACGGGTACCGGCCGCTTCAGGGCCCAGTCGAGGGCCCTGGTATAGACCTTCGCACTCCGGTCCAGCACATGATCCACGGCTTTGCCGACCCGGCTCCGGTCCTCGCGGGAAGTGTTGAGAAACTGGGCGCACCGGGCGGGAGCCAGCGTGATGGCTTCGACGTACGACAGCAGCACAGCGGCACAGAGTGTCACGCCGAACTGGATGAAAAACTTGCCGATCACTCCGCCCATGAAAACGACCGGCAGGAAAATGGCCACAACGGCGAGGGTGGCCGCCAGCGCCGCGAACTTGATCTCGTCGGTCCCCTCGCGGGCGGCCGTTACCCGGTCAGCGCCTTCTTCTGACCGCCGGACGATATTTTCCAGTATCATGATTGCATCGTCCACGACGATGCCGACGGCGAGCCCGAGCCCAAGCAGGGTAAATGTGTTCAGTGTAAATCCGCAGAAATAGACGATGGCAATGGTCCCCATGAGTGACATGGGGATGGCGAGAATCACATTGATCGTTGTGGAGACAGAACCCAGGAACAGCCAGCAGACAAATGCCGTGAGGATGACGGCAAGGATCAGCTCGAAACGGATTTCGTGCACCGATTCCTCGATGAACCGGGTCGAATCGAAGGAGATGCCGAGGTTCATTCCCTCGGGAAGCGTGGGCCGGATCCTGTCGAGTTCTGCCCGGATCGCACTGGCCACGGCAACCGCATTGGTGCCACGCTGCTTGCGCAGGCCAAGCGACTGGGCCGGGACACCGCCTACGCGGGCGATGCGCCGGATATCCTCGAAGCCATCCTCGACCAGCGCCACGTCCGACAGGTAAACCGGCCCGCCCGGAGTCTGGGCGATGACGATATGGCGGAATGCCTCCAGATCAAGGGCTTCGCCCATGACACGGACGTTGATCTCCCGTCCTTCGGTCTCGATCCTCCCGGCGGGAAGTTCCACATGCTCGCGGCCGATGGCATCAATCACCTCGGTGACCGTCACTGCCTTTTCATCCAGCCGGGCAGCATCCACCCAGATACGGATGTTCCGTTCTAGGAACCCGCCCAGGGTGATTTCTCCGACTCCGGGGATCGTTTGGAGCCGTTCTTTGAGCCGGTAGCGCACATAGTCGGCAAGCATCTGCGGGGAGTAGGGGCCAGAAAGGGCCACCCACATGATTGGCTGGTCTTCGGGATTGGATTTGGAGATGACCGGCGGGTCGATTTCGCGCGGGAGCCGGCGCTGGGCAGCAACGACCTTCGACTGGACCTCCTGCATGGCGACATCGACGTCGCGGGCCAGGTCGAGTTCGATGGAAATTGAGGCCGAACCCTGCCGCGAACTGGAGGAGATCGACCGGACGCCTTCGACCTGGACCAGGGCTTCTTCGAGAATCTCGACAACGTCGTTTTCGACCGCCTCGGGCGCGGCCCCTTCCCAGGTCACGGAAACCGAGATATTCGGGAAGTCCACGTCCGGGAACTGGCTGATTCCGATCCGGGTGGCCGCCACAATGCCGAACACCACCGTGGACGCCATGATCATCCACGCGAGTACCGGCTTGCGGATGCAGACTTCGGTGATGTTCATGGCCTAGAGGTTTTCTTTGGCAGGGGCGGGTGTACCGGTGCCGGCCGGGGGTGCCGGCTGTTCGACGGAAACGGTTACGCCGTCACGGAGGGCCTCCGATCCGCGGATCACGACCATCTCTCCCGGCTTCACGCCGGAGCGAACTTCAACCCATCCGTCCGGCGTGCGAAGCCCCAGGGTAAGGAGCCGTTCACGGGCGGTATTGCCGTCCTCGACCACGAATCCGAGGAAGCCTCGTGCCGTGGGCCGGATCGCCGTTTGCGGGATGACCGGCATGGGCTGGGGAGCGGCCACGGGGACGGTGATTTCGGCAAAGGCGCCGGGACGGAGTTGATCGCGTTTCGCATCGGTCACGCGGGCTATCACGGCTGTCATTCGTGTCGTTTCATCGGCCTTGGTTGCGACATGCACAAGGACCGCTTCGAACCGGTAGCTGTTGTCGCGGACGCTGAACGTGGCTGTCATTTCCGGACGAAGGTGGCCCGCATCCTGTTCCGGAACCTGGAACCGGAGGAGCAGCGGATCCCGCCGGATCAGCGTGGACAGCACCTGTCCGAACTTCACGTACTGTCCGGTCTGGACCGACCGGGTTTCGATGGTTCCGCTGTGGGGGGCCCGGACATGCGAGTCACGGTACTTGAGTTCCGCCAGTTCCGCATTGGCCCGGGCCGCCATGGCAGCAGCTTTTCTGGATTCCGCTTCCCGGCGAAGACTGTCCAGGTCGTCCTCAGAGATGATATCCGGTGCCGTTTCCTTCAGTTCCAGCCGCCGGGCGTACATGCTTTCGGCCGTCTGGTATTCGACCTGTGCCCGGTCGAATTCGGCGCGGGCCGCTTGCGCGGCGAGCCGGTAGCGCTGGGGTTCAACCTCAACCAGCACCTGACCCTCTTTCACGGTGTCACCCTCGGTGAACAGCACCTTTTCCACGACGCCTTCGACCTTGGAAGTCGCTTCCACCTGCTCGAAGGCATCCACCGAGCCCACGGCAAAGATTGAATACTGGACATCCCGGGCCTCCACCCGGATTGCCTCGACCGGGTAGGTGACACCTTGCGGGCCCTTCTGGGTCGTGCTGTCACCACCCTTGCAACCGCCAAGGAGGACAACCGGGAGCGCCAGAAGGCCCAGTACGCGAATCGTTCCCCGGAGGTGCCTGACCGGGTTTCCTGCTGATGGTGTTTCTGCGCGCGGCAAGGGGGGCTCCTGCGGACAGTCGCTAAGGGCTGGAAAGGAAAGGCCAAATGCCGGTTTCAGCTATTTGGACTTCAGTACAGGGAACGTTTTTCACAGCCTGAAGTTACCGGATAACGAGACAATTTCACACGGTTAGGGCTAAATCGGCTTCCCCAGCAACTGTTCCACATTCTTCAGGAAACGGGTAGGGCGGCTGCCAGCAATAATTCTGTGACGGCTCTTTGACTTAATCTCAGGAAATTGATAATTATATTCAAAACCAGCGGATTCCCGCTGGAATGTTTGGGCCCGTCCCGGTGCAGCACAGGTGGTGAGGATGCCGGTCGTAATTCCAGCAAGACGAAAGCGAACGGTCCAGATGCTGGCTGCCCTATGGGGAGTGCTGGGACTTCTGGCCGTGGTGGGGACGGTACGTCCGGCATGGGCAATCCGCTACATGTCCGATGAGGAAGCCGTGCATTTCGCCCTCGGTGAGGGGGTGGAGGTTACCGCCGAAAGCCGGACTATTGATGCCGAGCTGGCGGCCCGGCTTTTCGAGTTTACAGGTTTGGGCGTGGAGCCCGGCGAGACAGTGACCGTCCGGGTGGGGCGTGATCCGGAAACCGGCGAACTGGCCGGATACGCCTGGTTGCTCACGGAAAAGACCCGTTTCCGGCCGATTACCTTCATTGTGGGGGTAAGCCCTGCCGGTGAAATCACGCGCACGGCGGTGGTGGTATACCGCGAACCCAGAGGTGAACAGGTAAAGGCTCGCCGGTTCAACGCGCAGTATGAGGGTAAGACTATTGACGACGAACTGAGAGTCGGCAGGTCGATCCGCTCCGTATCGGGAGCGACGGTTTCGGCGGAGGTGATGACAGGGGGAGTGAAGAAGGCTCTGCTTCTCACCCAGGAGATGTTTCTCAAGGCGGCCCCCCGGTACCGGGCAGGAACAACCGTCACGGGAGAAACGAAAGGAACCGTCCAGTGAAAAAGTCCTTTCACCGCCGCGACTTTCTGGGACTTGCTGCAAGCGCAGGGGTTTGCGCAATTGCGGCCCGTCCCTTCCGGCTGCTGGCGGCGGCTGAAATCACCGGAGAAGTGGTTGCCCGTGCCGATCAGGTGATGGGAACCATCGCCGAAATATTCATTCGCCACCCGGACCGGAGATTTGCCGTACGAGCCGCCGAGGCGGCTCTCGATGCGCTCCGTGCCGTGGACAGGGGACTGTCACACTTTTCTGATACGAGCGACGTGGGACGGCTCGCTCTTGCCAATGGAAGCTGGACGGATGTTTCTGCCGGATTCATCGAGATATCTGGTATGAGTGCACGTCTGAACCGTTCGAGCGGCGGGGCTTTCGATCCGGCCGCCGGGGCGGCGGTAAGGCTGTGGAAGGCCGCCGCCCGCCGTGGTGCCGAGCCTTATTCGGCAGAGATCGCCGCGCAACCGGTGGGTTTTGACCATCTGGAACTGGAAACCGCGAACCGGCGGGCGCGCCTTACGAACCCGCAGGTCCGGCTGGACTTTGGTGCCATCGGGAAAGGCTACGGCGCAGACCGCGCGGCGGAAGCGCTGAAATCCCTTGGGGTGGAAAGCGCGCTGGTTGCCGTGAGCGGCGACATCCGTGTTGTGGGCCGGCTGCCGGTTCAGGAAGTGGCGATACAGGATCCGCACGACCCGGACGGCAGCCTTGCAGTGCTGGAACTGGATGATGCGGCTGTTTCAACTTCGGGCGACTACGAACAGGGCCTGTGGTTCGGAAAAAAACGCCGGTCGCACCTTATTGACCCGCGCACGAAGGAACCAGTCGCGGCTCCCCCGGCCAGCGTCACTGTCATCGCGCCGGTGGCCGCTGAAGCCGATGCGCTTTCCAGCGCGGTATTCGTGATGGGTGCGGCCCGCGGCCTGGAACTGATCGGATCGCTTCCCGGCCGGGAGCTTCTGGTTGCCGACGCATCGCTTCCCGGCGGCCGGGTCATGACGCCGGGGTTTGCCCGCTATCTCCGTCCGGAGCCTCGCCGGTGAATCCTTCCGGCAAGCGCCCGCCGGTGGTTCACTACCGGCTGGGGCGGGCCTCGCCGGCCATCAAGGTGCTCACAACGGGTGCGTTGGTTCTGACTCTTATCGGCATCATCATCACATTCTTCTTCGCCCACAAGCAGAACGGGCTCAGTATCGAGGGGCTTACGGCCCATTATGCCGGCGGTGACGAACTGGCGGAGGGAACCCAGCTCTACTTCGCCATTGATTACGAAACCCTTCTGCGGATCACCCATGTTCACGCGTTCGGCATGGGGATGCTGCTCTATATCTACGGGCACATGCTGACGCTCACGGCCCGGAGCGAGCGGTTCAAGGTCTGGGTAATCGCGGCGATGTTCGGCGGGCTGGCGGCGTTTCTCGCAAGCCTGTGGCTGATCCGGTACCTGTCGCCGGTGTTTGGCGTGCTGTTTCTGGCCGGGTTTCTTGCTGCCTTGGGCGGGCTTGCGGTCACGGCGTGGTGCGTTCTGTGGGAAACCTGGTTCGCTGGCGAAAAAGGTGAATACCGCCCGCCAGTCACCGGGTAATATCGTCTAAATATCTGTAATTACAGCTAATTATTATTTTCTGTTGCGGGTAACTGGAACGATCGCTACAGTAGTGCTGTAACGGTCGTTCCAGAGGGGCGGAACGAAATCAGCCGGAAACAGGAGTACCAGGCATGGGAGCCAGCACTTCAGAAGCCAAAGCGGCCGAGATCGACCTCGACCACATCCTGGAGGCCACGCGCAAGGGACAGTGGGACGTCCACGATTTCGACTGGTCCCGTCCGCTGGAGGGCGCTGAAGGCCTGTCGAAGCAGGAGTTGCGCGATGCGGCGCTGATGATCGTCTTCACGGCGGGACTTGAGCGCCAGGCTGCCCGGATATTCGCCCTGTGCGCCGACTACGTGGACGATCCGCGCGCCAAGGCAATCTACCGTCTGTTTGAGCGGGACGAGACCCGCCACGCCGACGCCGAGATGCTGATGGCCAAGCGGTACGGCGTCGGCTGGAAGGATCTGCCGCTCTCCGTGCGGATCATGTTCCGGTACCTCCGGGGCAATTTTGATAACCCCACCAGGGATTTGTATGAATTCACCAGCTCGCAGATCATCCTGTTCGAGATTGGTCTTGATGCGATCCTGATACCAGCTCTCAAGACCATGATGAACGATCCGCTGCAGGCAGAGGTGTTCCGCCGGATCGACATCGATGAATCCCGTCATCTCGCCATGGACTACTGGCTGCTGGAGCGGACGGGGCGCAGCATCGCCTCCATCAATCCGGGCGGAAAGCTGACGGCGAAGGATATTCCCACAGTGGCAGCGGGACTGGCCCGTTCATGGAGGAGGATCATGACCGGCCTGGTGCTGTTGCCAATGGGATTCACGACCATGTTCCGTCACGCACGTACCATGTCGCGGCGCATGGTCCAGCCAGAGCGGCAGGAGAAATACTGGAACCGGGTGAGGGCAGTGCCGGACCGGGCGCCTCACGCCATGAACATTCCCCAGTACCGCATGGGTGTGAACTTCCAGAAGCAGATCATGCGCTACAACCAGCGCATGATGATGGAATCGTCCGCGTGAAGCCGCCCCTTTCCAGGCCGCTTCGCCCCAAGCCGTTCCAGCGCCGGTCGTCCAGTTCCCGCGAGCGCGTCCTTCATGCGGCCGAGCATCTTTTTTCACGAAAAGGGTACGCGGCGACCTCGGTGGACGAGATCGCCGCCAGCGCGAAGGCGTCGCCATCGTCGATTTACTGGCACTTCAAGGGTGGCAAGGATGACATCCTTCTCGCCGTGATCGAGGAAAGCACCTCGACCTATGTGGACCATGTGCTTGAGGAAGTCCGCGCCGGCCGGACACTCGGAGAGCGGTTCGAGATCTTCCTTAATTCCGTCGAGCGCCAGATGACCCATTCGCCCGAAACCCTGCGGGTACTGCACCAGCTTGCCATGGAACGTTCGGAAGAGGATGGCCGCGTGCGCCAGCGGCTCCGGGGAATCTATCGCCGGTACCGGGATGCCATCGTCCGGGAGATCGTCCGTGAATATCCGGGTGCAGACCCCGCCATGATACGCCATGCGGCCACTATGATGATTGCCGTCTATGAGGGCATATTCTTCCAGTGGCAGCTCGACCCGGAAGAGGTCGACCTCCGGGTCTGCTTCCAGATGCTCAGGATGTTCCGGCCGGGTGCCAATGGGCCGTTGCCCAGGCCCTCCTGATGCTAGGCAGCCGTCCAGCCGCCATCCACGTGAACGATGCTGCCCGTAACGTATGATGAGGCGTCGCTGGCCAGATAGAGTGCCGACGAGATGATCTCATCGGCATTGCCGAACCGGCGCATCGGAGTCCGGCGGACAATGTAGTCGTAGGTCTTTTCGGCGTTTCGGGCCTCGGAGGCCAGTTCCGTGTCGAAATAGGCGGGCGCGATGCAGTTGACCCGCACATTGAACTTGGCCCATTCGGTTCCCAGCACGCGGGTGAACTGTTCGATGGCCCCCTTGGTGACACAATAGGGGGAGGCGCCGCTCATGGCGGTGCGGCCGAGCACGCTGCCGATCATGATGACCGACCCCTGCTTGCGGGCGGTCATGTGCTTCCCGATGGAGCGCGTCAGCCGTACGATGCCGAACAGGTTGATGTCGAAAATCCTGCGCCACTCCTCATCAGTGGATTCCAGGAAACGAACCGAACTGCTGTAACCGGCGTTGTTGACGAGGATATCCACCTGCTGCTTCCAGCCGAGAGCCGCTTCCGCCAGCCGGTCATTGCCTTCATTCGTGCCCAGGTCGGCAGGGACGACAAGGGCTTCGGCGCCGTCTGCGCGCACTTCCGCCGCGACTGCATCAAGTGCCTCTTTTCCTCTCGAAGCCAGCACGACTGCCGCTCCAGCGTGGGCAAGGCCCAGAGCCATGCTGCGTCCGAGGCCCCGGCTCGCTCCGGTGACAACAGCTACTTTTCCGGTGAGGTCGAAGTAGTTTTTCTTCGCGGTCATTGGAATCAGCGGTCCTTGAACTCGGGATTCTTCTTTTGCGCCCAGGCAGCGGCGGCCATCATGAAATCCTGTGTTTGCAGGGCGAGAACCTGGTTGCGGTTCTCGATGGCGACGGTCTCCTCCAGCGAGAGCCCTCCCTGGGCGAGGTTGATCGCCTCCTTGGTGATGCGGAGACCGAACGGGCTCGCGTGGGTAATCATTTCACCGGCAAGGCCGAGGGCGGTGTCGAGCAGCTTGTCGCCGGGTACGACACGGCTCACGACCCCTGTACGAAGCGCCTCGTCGGCATCCACGAACCGGCCGGTGTACATCAGTTCGGCAGCGAGCGCCGGCCCCAGCAGTTTCGGGAGGAAGTAGCTGGAGGCCATTTCTGCCCCGCCGATCCCGAGCCGCGTGAAGGCGCAGTTGAACTTCGCCTCCGGCGCGCAGATCCGCAGGTCGCAGGCCAGCACGAGCGAGAACCCGCCCCCGGCGGCCGGGCCGTTCACGGCGGCAATCACCGGCTGGGGAATCTGGCGGAGTTTCAGGATCAGCTGTCCGTAAGCCTGCTGCATCCGGTATTTGTCCTGGATGGGTCCCAGGCCTGGCTCCCACTCCTTCTGCTCGCCTGAAGCGGCGGCCTTGAGATCGGCCCCGGCACAGAACCCCTTGCCTGAACCGGTCAGAATAACCACGCGGGAAGCCGGATCCCCCATCAAATCATCCAACGCCTTGTGGAGATCACGCATGAGCGCAAACGACAGCGCATTGTAGCGGTCGGGACGGTCGAGCGTCACGACCGCAATGTGCGGCTTGGGTTTTTCGATTTTGACGAAATTCATGCCCACTCCTTCTCGCGGCGGTAGCGTTCGGGAAGCCCTGTCAGCCCGTTCATCTCCTGGAAGGTGAGCATCCGGCGGGCAAATGCGGACGTTACACCCTTCTTCGCCAGAGTCCCATACACATCCTGAAGTGCCTTCGCAGCGGCGAGAAGCCCGGCCACCGGCATCACGACGATCTGGTACCCCGACTTGTGGAGCCGCTTGTAAGGCTGGAGTGGTGTCTTGCCGTTCTCCACCATGTTGGCGACAAGCGGCACCTGACGGGAAATGCTCTTCCGGATCCGGGCCATCTCGGCCGCCGACTGGGGGGCCTCGATGAACACGGCGTCCGCTCCCGCCTCGGCGAACGCCTGCCCCCGGCGAATGGCCTCGTCCAGTCCCACGGCCGCCCGTGCGTCGGTGCGGGCGGTGATGTGGAAAGGTGCCTTGCCCCGGGCGGCCAGAGCGGCGCGGAGCTTCGGCAGGTATTCCTCAAGCGGAACCACCTTTTTCCCTTCCATGTGGCCGCACCGCTTGGGCCACACCTGGTCCTCGAGGAAGCAGCCGGCCGCGCCCACGTTGATGAGATCGCGGACGACGCGCTCGACGTTGAAAGCGTTGCCGTAACCGGTATCTATGTCGACGATGACGGGAATCGTGACTGATGCACAGATCCGGCGGGCAGCGTCGACAATCTCCGCGTGACCGATGAAGCCGAAGTCCGGCTCCCCCAGCGCGGCGGCCGAAAGCGAATATCCGCTGACGAATGCCGCCTGAAAACCGGCCCGTTCGGCGAGCCGGGCCGAAAGGGCGTCATAGACACCAGGGAGCGGCAGGGGGTTCCCGGTGGCGATGAGACCGGTGATCGAGTGCCGCCTCGCGGGCGCAGGTTTCCGGGAGCGCTTCATCAGTCCAGATGGCCCGTCAGGTTTTTGGGCGAGAAGACCGTCTTGATCTGGGCTTCCGTCAGGATCTTCTGCTCACGGATGAGATCGAAGACGCTCCGGTTTTCCTTGACCGACTGCTTGGCGATCTCGGCCGCCCGGAGGTAGCCGATGAACGGGTTCAGCATCGTGGCGAGCGAGGGGTTCATGCCAAGGTAACCCTCGCAGCGCGCCTTCTGGGCCTCGATGCCTTCCAGGCAGGAGGCCTCGAACTGTGGCAGGTAGTTGATGAGGATTTCGAACGAGAACAGCAGTTCAAACGCCATGAGCGGCATCATGACGTTCAGTTCCAGCTGTCCTGCCTGCACTGCATATGAAATCGCCGTGTCGGCGCCAAGTACATGGAAGCAGACCATGTTGAGGCATTCGGCCATGACGGGGTTCACCTTGCCCGGCATGATCGAGGAGCCCGGCTGGACGGCGGGAAGACGGATCTCGTCGAACCCCGTCGTGGGGCCAGAGCAGAGGAGCCGGAGATCATTGGAGATTCGGGTCAGTTCCAGACACAGGTCGCGCAGGGCACCGGAAACGGCCGCGACCGGCTGCTGGGACTGGATGTGCTCGCGGGGATCGGCTGGTGGCCGGACGGGCAGGGACGTGAGCTTGGCGATGTTGGCAATCGCCTGTTTCTGGAATCCCTTGGGCGTATTCACGCCCGTTCCGACGGCGTTTCCGCCGATCGGGAGTTCATGGAGTTCCTCCAGTGCGAGCGCGAGCCGGCGGCGGGACCGCTTGAGCGCCGAGGCGTAGGCCCGGAACTCCTGTCCGAGCGTTACGGGCACCGCATCCTGGAGATGCGTGCGCCCTGACTTCATGATGTCTTTCCACTGGACTGCCTTGCGGTCGAACGCCTTGATGAGGCTGTCCAGTACCGGCAGCAGCCGCTCTCCCTGCATCAGCCCCGACAGGCGGAGCGCGGTCGGCATCGTGTCGTTGGTGGACTGGCCGAAGTTCGAATGGTCGTTCGGGGAGATCGTCTTGTAGTCGCCGCGCGGCTTGCCGGTGCGCTCCAGGGCGAGGTTGGCCAGAACCTCGTTCGTGTTCATGTTGAAACTGGTCCCGGCACCCGCCTGGAATACGTCGATGATAAAGTGCTCATGATGCCTGCCCGCGAGAACCTCGTCGGTGGCAGCGATAATCGCATCGGCCACCTTGGGCGGCATCCCCTTGTCCTTGAGCTGTTTGGCGGCGAGGACACAGCTCCGCTTGATCATGACATAGGCGCGGATGAGCTGTTCGTTGGCGGTGAGGCCCGACACCCGGAAGTTGTTGTAGCCCCGGAACGTCTGGACGCCGTACAGGGCCTCCACCGGAACCTGGACCTCGCCGAGCGAATCCTTTTCGGTCCGGGTCTTGCCTGTGAGCTTGAGGGCGACGGGTATTCCCGTGGCGGACTTGATGTTGAGCCGGGAGGTCTTGGCGGGTTTCTTGGCCATGATGCGGTGCAGGTTCCTTGTTCTGTGGTGTTGGGCGTTTCGCGGCCGGAGGGCCTGAAATGCGCGGCGAGCGTAGCCACGGGCGAGGGGGAATGAAAGCGCGCCAGACGCGAAACGGCCCCGGTGGTTCCGGGGCCGTTCGGGTTTGCCGTCTGGAGGCGCGGTCAGGCGCTGGCAGCGAGCTGGCAGGCGTCGCGGACGGTGCGGACACGGGAAGCCCGCTGGCTGTCGATCTCGACGCCGCAATCCTTTTCGATGGCGACGAGCAGTTCGATCAGGTCCAGATCCGAGCCCTTCAGGTCACGGCGGAGTTCCAGGTCCGGACGGATCTTGTCCGGCGCGACGTGGAACTTGCGGCTGATGATATCGATGATCTTCTCTTCCACCTGGTGCATGATTTCTCAAACCCCCTGCTGGTAGTGCAAAACCCCGCCTTCAGTCCGACTGGCCTTCAGGGCGAGGTTGCAACAAGCAGGTCGGGATGAAGCATAGTTCGTGCCGTGAACCGTCCCCGGTTGTAACAATAATAAGACAGTAATTTCAGCGAGTTATGTAGCCTGGAATTATCCACAATGGCAGTAGAGAACGGTTTTGAGAACACCGCTACGCAGTCGGGGTGCGTAATGGTGCGTAGTGGCCTTCGCACTCTCCTGGAGTAATCGGAAAGCCTTTTGGACCCGGCTTGATCCTCAATCCCAAGATGCCGTTCAGCCCCGGAAGTCAGATTTTCTTTGCGTTGTAAACGGCGGTCGAGAAGGCGGCTTCCACACCGTTCATGTCACGGATGACGCCCTTGACGGTGAAGTCCGAGCGGCCCTCGGTATCGAGGATCTTCTTGATCCGTTCGACTTCTTCCTCAGGGAAGGCGATCTCGCACAGGGCGTCGGTCTTGACAGGTTTCTTGAACTCGATGTTGAAGCTCTTCACCACAAGGCGGTATTTGCTGAGGTCAAAGGTGGCCGCGAGCATTGCTCCGCCGGTGATCTCGGCCAGCGTAAACAGCGATCCGGCATACATGATCTGGACGTGGTTCAGGTTCAGCTTGATCGGCATCTTGCCGACGGCCCGGCGGGGTTCCATCTCCTCGACGGTCATGCCGGCCCGTTCCACAAACGGGATGGTCTTCACAAGCATCTGCTTGAACTGCGGACTGATCTGCGGGGCTGGATTCTGCATGGGTTCCACTCCGGGCTGGGCTCCCGGCAGATGACCGGGGCGTCAGTCTGGGTAGCCCGGACTGACTGGCGAGTCAATTTCAGACATTGAACCGGAAGTGCATCACGTCGCCATCCTGGACAACGTATTCCTTGCCCTCGGTGGCCAGTTTCCCCGCCTCGCGGGCGCCGTGTTCGGACCCGGAGGCCACATAGTCCGCGTAGTGGATGACTTCGGCCCGGATGAACCCCCGCTCGAAGTCGGTGTGGATCCTCCCGGCCGCCTGCGGTGCCTTGCTGCCCGTCTTGACCGGCCAGGCGTGGACTTCCTTCTCGCCCACCGTGAAGAAGGTGATGAGGTCCAGAAGCTGATAGGTGGCCCGTATGAGACGGTTCAGTCCCGGTTCCTCCAGACCCAGATCGGCGAGGAACGCCAGCTTGTCGTCGCCTTCCAGTTCGGCGATCTCCGACTCGATCTTGCAGCAGATCAGGATGACGCCCGCCTTCCGCTTGGCGGCGATCGCTTTCAGCTTTTCCACGTGGGCATTGCCGTTTTTCAGCCCCGCCTCGTCCACGTTGGCCACGAACAGCACGGGCTTGGCCGTGATGAAGTGGCAGGCGCGGAACTCGCCGGTGAACTCGTCTGGAACAGCAATGGTCGAAGCCGGCTGACCCTTTTCCAGGGTATCCAGAACCAGCTTGAAGAAGTCCGACTCGGCCTTGAGCTTTGCATCGCCAGACTTCGCCTTGCCGGCTGCCCGCTCGTAACGCTTCTGGGCAGTGTCAAGATCGGCCAGTACCAGTTCGATTTCGATCACCTCGACATCGCGGGCGGGATCTACGTTTCCGTCCACGTGAATCACGTTGGGGTCTTCGAAACACCGGACGACATGGATGATGGCATCCACTTCGCGGATATGGCCGAGGAACTGGTTGCCGAGGCCCTCGCCCTTGGACGCTCCCTTCACGAGTCCGGCGATATCCACGAACTCGACGGTTGCGTTGATCACCTTCTGTGGCTTGGCCAGTTCGGTGAGCTTTCTGACCCGCGGATCGGGCACCTCGACGATGCCGTGGTTCGGCTCGATCGTGCAGAAAGGGTAGTTCTCGGCCTGAATGCCCGCCGCCGTCAGCGCGTTGAAAAGTGTCGACTTGCCGACGTTCGGGAGCCCCACAATGCCTGCCTGAAGTGCCATATGGTTTTCTCAAGACTCCTGTTTCAGTTTTTTCCGGGTCCGTTACTGCCCGGCGTGTTCGCCGCCGGAGCCGGGCTGCCGGGATCTGGCCGCCGGTTGAACTTCTCCTGCGCCCTGGCGAGTCCTTCCGTCAGGAGCGCGACTACCGCCTCTCCTGCGGCCTCGACGAGTGCGGTGACCCGCTCCGATTCATCAGCGGCGAATGGCTGGAGCACCCAGTCGACAACCTGCATCCGTGCATCCAGGGGCCGGCCCACTCCCATGCGGATGCGGTAGAAATCCTCGGTCCCGGTGTCGGCAACAATGCTGCGGAGTCCGTTGTGTCCGGCCACGCCGCCTCCCTGCTTGATCCGGATTCGCCCAAGGGGAAGGTCGATTTCGTCGTGGAGCACAACCATGTCTGCCGCCTTCAGCTTGTAGAACCGGCAGAACCCCGCGACACTCCGGCCCGACAGGTTCATGAACGTTTGCGGCTGGATGATCCAGGCCAGCTCACCGCCGATTTTAGCTTCCGCTGCGATCGCGTCGTATTTCTGGACTGGCCGTGAGGCGCCCAGCTTTTCAGCCAGACGCTCCACGGCCATGAAACCGACGTTGTGCCGCGTGTGCTGGTACTTGGGGCCAGGGTTTCCCAGCCCGACGATCAGCTTCATGCCAGAAGCAGCCCCTTACTCAGGGTTACTTCTTCTTGGCGGGGGCGGCCTTGGCGTCTGCGCCCTTGGCAGCGCCCGCCGCCGGGGCGGCAGCGCCAGCGGCTGGGGCGGCAGCACCCGCGGCTGCAGCGGCTCCACCCGCAGCGGCGGCGGCAGCAGCGGCTCCAGCGGCAGCAACTGCCTCTGCGGCCTGTGCCTCGGTCGGCTTCTCCTCGGCTTCCGGAGCAACAACGGCCGCGATCGTCCGCGCCGTGTGGTAGGCGTGGCGCACGCCTGCCGGGAAGGTGACATCGGACAGATGGAGGCTTCCGCCAATGCCCAGTTCCGTCACGTCGACCTCGAAGAAGGACGGGATGCGGTCCGGGAGGCACCACAGCTCGATCTTGTGCATGAGCAGCGTGAGGATACCGCCCTCCACGACGCCCTTGGACTTGCCGGTGACATGGACCGGCACCTCGACCTTCACCTCACGGTCCAGGGCAACTTCGAGGAAGTCCACATGGATCAGGTCCCGGGAGATCGGATCACGCTGGTAGTCCTTGAGCAGCACGAACTTGCCATCGACTGGCGTGCCGCCCTTCTCGGTCTTGAGCTGGAGCAGGGTGTTCTCCCGGCGCTCGGTCTTGATCGCAGCCAGCAGGTCCTTGGGATTGGTGGCCAGCGGCACCGGCTGGGCGCCGGGACCGTAGAAAATCCCAGGGATGAGGCTGGCCTGGCGGAGGCGGCGGTTGACGTTCTTGCCGCTCCCTTGGCGAATGGTGACGGTTACGGGTTGTGCTTGCGCGGACATATGGGTCTCCATGGTTTTAGGCCTGTTACGGGCGTTCCCTGCTGAACCCCGGTCCCGGCCAGATAAGACTGTTTCAGACGAAGAGCTGGCTGAGCGACTCTCCGTAGTAAATCCGTTTGATGGCTTCTCCGAGCAGTTCGGCCACGCTGAGCTGCTGGATCTTGCTGTTCGGGCCCGGTCCGTTCACCGGAATGGTGTCGGTGACGAGGACCTTCGTCAGTACGCTTTTCTCGATCCGCTCGATGGCCGGCGGCGAAAACACGCCGTGGGTGGCGGCCGCATAAACCGATTTCGCGCCCTTTTCATGCAGCACCTGGGCGGCGGCGCAGAGCGTTCCGGCGGTGTCAATGATGTCATCGATGATGATGGCATCCTTGCCCTCGACCTCGCCGATCACGTTCACGATTTCGGCGACATTGGGCATCGGGCGGCGCTTGTCAATGACCGCGAGCTGGGCGTCTACCCGCTTGGCGATGGCACGGGCGCGTTCGGTGCCGCCGGCATCCGGGGAGACGATCACCTGGTCCTTCAGGTTGAGGTCGGTGATCGCCCGGAGGAGGACCGGCGTGGCGAATACGTTATCGACGGGAATGTTGAAAAATCCCTGTATCTGGCCTGCGTGGAGGTCCATGGCCAGCACCCGGGTGGCACCGGCGGTCTGCAGCAGGTCGGCGACCAGCTTGGCGCTGATCGGTGTCCGGGGAGCGACCTTCCGGTCCTGACGGGCATACCCGTAATAGGGGATCACGGCCGTGATCGACGCGGCCGACGCCCGGCGCACGGCATCCATGATGATGAGCAGTTCCATCACCGCATCGTTCACCGGCGCGCAGGTGGACTGGACGATGAAGACATCCATGTTTCGGACGTTCTCGTCGATCTGGGCGAACACCTCGCCGTCGGCAAAACGGCGGATCGACGCACGGCCCAGCGGAATCCCGAGGTAGTTCGAGATTGCCTTGGCGAGCTGGGCGTTCGAGTTGCCCGTGAACAGTTTTATCTTGCCAACCTGCACCAGAGGTTCCTTGCCGGAGCTGAAAGGCCCCTTACGGCCTTGCGAATACTGCCACTTGTGGATCCGGGTGAGGGAATCGAACCCCCATTCACAGGATCAAAACCTGCTGTCCTACCATTAGACGAACCCGGAACTGTCGCCCCGGCAGCCGGGGCAAGACGTTTTACGGCCGGGCCGTCCCCCCGTCATGCTAAATGGCGGCGGGTGTCCAATTCCCACCCCACGGCCTGTTACCGGCCGCCTTGGGAACCCAGTGTCTAGTGTCCGCCTGTGGGGGCGTCAAGGACGCAGGTTTACGCAAGGACGCGGCCTGAACCCCGTTGACGGAGCTACCCGGTTTCTCTATATGTGAGGGCCTTGGCGGGAACGCCAGCCCGTTCATTCCGGGGTCATCTGGGCGATTAACTCAGCGGTAGAGTGCCACTTTCACACGGTGGAAGTCACAGGTTCGAATCCTGTATCGCCCACCAGTTTAATTAGTAATTACAAGTAGTTATGTTGAATGGCTCAGGGGGCGAGGCTCAGCCCGCGCAGCCCCTTGGCCGCCTCTTTGGCCAGGAATTCGTGCCCTTCATTGCTGGGAACGAAGTGGAACCTGTCGAGCCGAAGCATCCGTGTGTCCTGCATCCGGTAGTTCACAACGGGATCAATGACCGGCACGTTCCAGCGCCGGAACGTGGCTGCCATCTGGTCGTGAACGGGCAGGAGACTGTAGTTGGCGTCCTGTCCGAAGTCCGGGAGGATGAAAGCGACGAGGCGGCCGCCATTTGAGATGACCATTTCCCCGATCAGGTTCAGGGAACCGTCCAGCAGCCGTATGCCGGGTGAATCTGGCGAGCCACCGGCCGCCGCGAGGCGGCCGTTGCGGTTGCCGCTCTGCATGGCGGCCTGGCGCCCGCTGAGCAGCGCCCGCTCCAGCATGGTTCCCAGCCGCCACCAGGCGGGCCATCTGGCCGGATTGGGGTCCATCGTGTCCGGCGATTCCAGCAGCATCGCCGGGGAGACCGCCCACAGGATGATGTCCGGTTTGTCCGGCATGACCGAGGCGATGGTGGCGGCCGATCCGGCGGCATTCGCTCCGAGAAGTGCGCGGTTCATCACCTGGGCCCATCCGCCCAGTTCCTTTTCAAGCCCGACGGTCCACAGGTACTGGGTTTCAACGCCGGGCCCCCATGTCTCATCGCCCGAGAGCACTGCGATCCGGACCAGTTCCGGCACACGGGCGCCCAGCGGCGTCGGCGGCTGACGGAAACCCGCCGCATCGGTTTCGTACCATTCGGGATTCCGCTCCAGCACCCGGGTGCCGGCCCAGTCCACCTGACGGGCGGCATACTCCCCGATGAGGAGGCCGATGATGACAACGGCAAGGGCGAGCAGTGTGTTCTTCATAAGGACAAATGCAGTTTACCAGACGTCGCCATACAGTTCCCGTACGCGGCTGCGAAAGGCCATGAGTTCCTCCAGCAGGTCGAACGGACCCGACCGGGCGAGAATCTCCCGGCACCGGGTGATAAAGGCATCTTCCGCGGCGAGGGCCGGAGCGGCCTGCTGGTTTTCGAGGTATTCGGTCACCGTCCGTCGCGGAGTACCCGGGCCGGACGGGCAGCCCGAATGGCGGCTCTCGCCCAGCTTGAACCACCGCGAGCGGCCATCAGCCGTTGCGATCCGGGCATAGGGGAACAGGCGGCAGGCAAGTGGCCGGGCGGGATGCACGGCGCAGTGGCCATTCGGTTTCAGGAACGGACAGGAGCCGTCGGGAAGGAACTTCAGCTTGGCCACCGGGAGAAAACCGTTCCAGGCGGTGAACTCCCCGTACCGGGCCATGAAATCGCGGGGTGTGACCTGGAAGTGGGCGGCAATCTGCCTGAGGTCGTGATCGGTGAGCGGGACTTCAACATGGTGGCAGCAGCCGCCGCAGCCGCCACATTCGAAAGGAACTTTTTCGTCAGGCATGATCTCGCGGGCTTCGCCTGCGCGGTCCATGTCGAGGAGTTTCCGGGTGCGGATATCCATAGGGACGCACTCATACTACGGAGCTGCGGGATTGGCGACAGGCCTTCGGCCGTCAGGCGCAGGCGCGCAGGGGGTCCGGGTCCGTTGCCTCAAGGTAGTGAAGCGCCGGGTCCAGCTCGCTGAACCGTTTGAAGATGCCAAAGCCTGCTTCCGGAAGGATCGCCTTTGCCCAGTGCTTCAGGCGCGCCGTGATCTGGACCGGCGATGGTCCGCCCGGTCGGGAGAGACAGGCGCGGGCCAGTTCGATCAGGAACCGGTTGCCGGAATAGGGCCGCGTCGCGGCGAAGAAGAACGGATCGGCAATAACGCCGCGTCCGGCCATCACATGCTGCGTTCCGGTGGCCGCCCGGCACCGTCCGATGTCGGCAGGAACAAAAACATCGCCGTTGGCGACAAGTGGAAGTTTTACGCACTCCCTGACCCGCCGGATCCGTTCCCAGTCGGCGAACGGCTTGTACTGCTGCTCGCGGGTGCGGGCATGGAGCGTGAGCCAGGTGGCGCCAGCCCGCTCGATCTGCGGGGCATTGGTGAAAACATCGTCCGGACTGGCAAAGCCAAGGCGGATCTTGGCCGAAACAGGGGCTGCATCCGGCACCGCATCACGTACCGCGGCAACGATGGCATACAGGCGGTCCGGATAGCGAAGCAGGGCCGATCCCCCGTCGTGGCGGTTCACGCATCTGGCCGGGCAGCCGAAGTTGATGTCGATCGCCAGTGCTCCGAGCGCAGCCAGCCGGCGTGCGGTTTCAGCCATCAGCTTCGGATCGCCGCCCAGTATTTGTACGGATACCGGAGTGCCGGAAGGAGTGCGCCCGCCGCTGAGAAGCTCCGGGCATTCCTTCAGGAGCACCCGCTCGGGCAGGGGCGTTCCGGAGACCCGGACAAACTCGGTCGTGCAGTAGCTGATGCCGCCATACGAGGTGAGCAGGGCCCGCGCCGGGGCATCGGTGAGCCCGTCCATGGGGGCCAGCGTGACAGCGGCCGGTATCTGGTGGGGAAATCCCGTCATCCTGGGATGATATGTAGCCGGTCCGGTGCTTCCGGTCATATGCGTCCGGGGGCGGATAGGGCTAGACTGACGTTTCGGGAAGGAGTTTTCAGGGGAGTTGGGACTTGTCTTTGAATCGGTGTTCGCCGAGGTGGCCGCGATTCTGGCAATCGCGGCACTTGCCGGCTTTCTGGGCGTGCTGCTCCGCCAGCCGCTGATCGTCAGTTTCATCGCTGTCGGCATCATCGTCGGTCCGTCGGTGCTCGGCATCATGAACCGCCCGGAGCACCTTCACCTGCTGGCCGATATCGGCGTGTCGCTGCTGCTGTTTCTGGTCGGACTGAAACTCGACATCCAGCTCATTCGCACCCTGGGGCCGGTCGCCGTGGCGACCGGCATGGGGCAGGTGGCGTTCACCTCGATATTCGGATTCCTCATATGCATGGGGCTGGGCATGGACTGGGTGGCCAGCGCCTACGCGGCGGTGGCCCTGACGTTTTCGAGCACGATCATCGTCGTCAAGCTGCTTTCGGACAAGCGGGAGATCGATTCGCTGCATGGCCGGATCGCGCTCGGTTTCCTGATCGTTCAGGACCTGTTCGTCGTGGCCGCGATGGTCGTGCTCTCGGCGGTGGGAGCAGGCATCGGCGAGACGGCGCGAAGCCCGCTGATGACGGTTTTCAGCGGGATCATCCTGCTGGGAACCGTCTGGGTGATGATCCGCTATGTGGCCGAGCCGCTCCTGAAACGCATGGCCCAGACGCCGGAACTGATGGTGACGTTCGCCGTGGCATGGGCGGTCGTGCTGGCCGCCGTGAGCGGGTGGCTCGGCTTCGGCCGGGAACTGGGCGGCCTTCTGGGGGGAGTCTCGCTCGCCTCGACGTCGTTTCGTGATGCGGTCGGCTCGCGCCTGTCGGGAGTCAGGGATTTCCTGCTCCTGTTTTTCTTTATCGGTCTTGGGGCACATCTGGATCTTTCCGTGCTCGGCGCGCAGGTGTCACCTGCTATCGCGCTGTCGGCCTTCGTGCTGATTGGCAATCCCCTGATTGTCCTCGCGATCATGGGGTACATGGGCTACCGGCGGAGGACCGGATTCCTGGCGGGGCTCACAGTCGCACAGATCAGCGAGTTTTCCCTCATCTTCATGGCGATGGGTGTTTCGCTGGGCCATGTGGGACCGGAGGCGATGGGCCTGGTGACGCTCGTCGGGCTGGTGACGATTACCCTTTCCACCTACATGATCGTCTATTCGCATCCGCTATATGCGAAACTGGATCGCTTCCTGATCCCTTTCGAGCGGAAATACACGCACCGTGAGGAAGAGACTTCAACTGCCGGTGTTGGCGAGAATTATGATGTCATCCTGTTCGGGCTGGGGAGATATGGCGGAGCCATTGCCCGGGGACTGAGGGACCGTAACGTCTCCGTTCTGGGGATTGATTTTGATCCTGCCGTGGTGGATTCGTGGCGCGGCAAGGGCTGTCCGGTGATGTATGGGGATGCCGAGGATCCGGACTTTCCGCTGAGCCTGCCGTTCCGGGAGGCAAAATGGATCATTCTGGCCATTCCGCCCCGGCTGTCCGGCGTCACGCATACCGACTTCCGGCTGGTGCTGACGCACGAGTTCCGCCAGGCCGGTTTTACCGGAAAGATCGCCGTCACGAGCCATCTTCATTTTGATGCTGAACTGGTACTCTCGGAAGGGGCTGACGTGGCGCTGCTGCCCTACGAGGACGCGGCAGAGCGGGCGGTCGAACTGGTGCTGACGGTCTGAAAGGCGGGGCTTCTCAGCCCGTGTTGCCGTTGTTGCCGATCAGGCCCCGGCGGTGGAAACTCCAGACCGGACATTCGGAGCAGGTGAAGTTGGACCACTTCCTCTTGACGGCCGTGTCCAGGCATTCGTCGTAATTGTCACAATCGAGAAACCTGTGCTGATCGACGTCCTCGACGGCGAACTGCTGGCCGCACGGCATGGGCTTGAACATGGCCGCCCCGAAAATGCGGCCGCCCCGTACGGCCGATGCCGCTCCGTTCCCGTTGTCTTTCGACATAGTGGCCGTGTCCCTCACGCCATTCGCGGGCGAACCGTCGAATATGCCAAGAGGCTAATTGCCCGGAACCGCACCCGGCAAGGGCGGGAAGATGGGCGGCGCGAGCCGTTGCTTGACTTGGGATGCGCCGTGGGCTCAGCGGGTGAGCTGGAGGCGGGTGTCCTTGCTGAACCGGATCGGAAAGCTGCCGAAAGGTGTCCCGGCGGTAAAGGCACCCTGCAGGTTCAGGTCCACGTACCCCCGGAACAGTGTGGCGATACCGCCAAATCCGAGTTTCATCGTCTCCACATTGAAGTCGAACCGGATCACATCCGATTTCCCCGCTTCCAGCCGGATCGTCTGGTCGGGTTTCACGTGCGATACCTGCCGTCCGTAGATCGAGACGTCGAACTCCAGATCCTTGACGTCGATGTCGAACTCGTTGGGGTTGTATACCTGTACGGGCAGGGTGAGCAGCGGATTGGAGAGCGAGAACTGCCGTATCTGGAACCCGCCCGGCACCGGCTCGATCTCCGGTACACGGAACGCGGGGAACGTGCCCTGATAGCGGACCTTGAATTCCCGGCTGAGCGGCGAGGACATCTGGATCACGATCTGCAGGTCGTACGGAATCTGCCGCTGGCGAAGCTGGTCGGGGTCCGTCGCCGACCTGAGGTTGGACGAATAGAACCGGTCGCCGATTTCGTCCGGTATGTGGAGGGTGACGGGGAACGGGACCGATTCATGGTTCGGCAGCGGTATGGTCCGGTTGATCCGGTTCCGGTACAGCTCGAAGCCATCCACATCAAGACGGATATCCACGGCCCCCAGTTCCACGTCGAAGGCGGCCCGGTTGACGATGCCGAAGAGGATGTCGATCTTGACGTTGCCTTCCTGGTCGGCCTGGTACTCGAACCAGTCAACGCGGATTTCCGGCATCCGGAGCATCCAGTAAGCGGTACCAAGGATCGCCAGCAGCGCTGCCGCCGCGCCGCCGATCCAGATCGTCCGGCGGGTAACCCGGGGCGCGGGGGGATTTTTTTCCGGTTCGCTGCTCACTGGCGGGACTCCTCGACGCCGCGCCGGAGCTGCGCGACGAACCGGCCGACTTCTTTCACCATCCGGCGGCCTGAGCCGGACTGCCCGATGCGGGAGACGATGGCGCTTCCAACCACCACGGCATCGCCATGCCGGCCCACGGACCGGGCCTGCTCGCGGCTGCTGACGCCGAATCCCACGCCGACCGGAAGGCTGATGTGCCTGCGGATGGCGGCAAGTTTTTCCGGGAGATCCGCGGGAAGTCCCTGTCTCGCGCCCGTTACCCCGGTCACCTGAACGTAGTAGACAAAGCCGCTGGCCCGTTCGGCCACCAGCCGGATCCGCTCATCGGTCGAGGTCGGCGCCAGCAGGTAAATCAGGTTGAGCCCGGCCTGGTCGAGATAGGGCTTCAGTTCTCCAGCCTCTTCCGGCGGGAGATCCACAACCAGCACCCCGTCCGCCCCGGCATCGCGGGCCTCGCGGGCGAACTTCTCGGGACTGCGGGCGAAGATCGGGTTGTAGTAGCCGAACAGCACGATCGGGATCTGGCTGCGTCTGCGAACCTTCTTGACCAGTGCGAGCACTTTCGAGACGGTGGTCCCGGCGGCCAGCGCCCGCTCGCTGGAAGCCTGTATGGTGGGGCCGTCGGCGCTGGGGTCGGAAAACGGCATGCCCAGTTCGATGATGTCGGCACCCTGCTTTTCCAGTTCGTAGATGAGTGCCTCCGTTGTCGCGAGGCTGGGATCTCCGGCCGTGATGAAGGTAATCAGCGCGGGCCGGTTCTCGCCCTTCAGGCGGGCAAAACAGGTGTCGATCCGGGTGGTCATTTTCGCTTCGCAGATTTCCGGCGCGGGGACTTTCTGGACGAAGGCTTCCGGGCGGCAAGATAGTCCGTCACCGTCACCATGTCCTTGTCGCCGCGTCCAGACAGGTTCACGACGATGATGCTGTCCTTCGGGGTTCCGGGCGCACGCTTCGACAGATAGGCGATGGCGTGGGCGCTTTCCAGGGCCGGAATGATTCCCTCGGTGCCGGCGAGCAGCCTGACCCCGCCGATCGCCTCGTCGTCGGTGGCAGTGGCCACATTGAGCCGCCCCGTCTCGGCCATCGAGGCGAGCTCAGGCCCCACGCCGGGGTAGTCGAGGCCGGCGGAGATGGAGTGCGTCTCGGCCACCTGCCCGTCGGCATCCATCAGAAGATAGGTCTTGTTGCCGTGCAGGACGCCGACCTTGCCGCCGCTGATCGAAGCCGCATGCTTTCCTGACCGGATGCCGCTGCCGGCGGCCTCGACGCCCACCAGTTCCACCTCCGGGTGTTCGATGAAGGGCGCGAACAGGCCCATCGCATTCGATCCGCCTCCGACACAGGCAATGCACAGGTCCGGATACCGCCGCCCCTCGGCCGCTTCCAGCTGGTCCATCGTTTCGCGTCCGATCACGGACTGGAACTCCTTGACGAGGGACGGGTAGGGGTGCGGTCCCGCGACGGTACCGATTACATAGAAGGTGGTCCGGATGTTGGTGATCCAGTCGCGGAGCGCTTCATTCAGGGCGTCCTTCAGGGTCCGGGTTCCGCTCATCACCGGAACCACCTTCGCGCCGAGCAGTTCCATCCGGGCAACATTCAGCGACTGGCGGCGGGTATCTTCGAGTCCCATGTACACGATGCATTCCAGGCCGAAGAGCGCGCAGACGGTCGCGGTGGCGACGCCATGCTGGCCAGCGCCCGTTTCGGCGATGATTCGCTTCTTGCCCATCCGCCGGGCCAGCATCACCTGCCCCATGACGTTGTTGATCTTGTGCGCGCCGGTGTGGTTCAGATCCTCGCGCTTGAGATAGATCTTCCCGCCGCCGAGCTGCCGGGTGAGGCGCTCGGCGAAATAAAGCCGGGAGGGCCTCCCCACGTAGGTCTTCAGCCAGTGGTCCAGTTCCGTCCGGAACTCCGGATCATCCTTGTACTGGAGGAAGGCCGCTTCCAGCTCGTTCACGGCGGGCATCAGCGTTTCGGCGATATACTGGCCGCCAAAGACGCCGAAATGCCCCTTGGGTTTCAGCAGTTCGGCTGTGGAACGGGACGGCATGGAACGGGACTCCGTTAATGACATAGCCGGGGCGTTCTATATCAGCCGCTCGGCCCGAAGGATCCGGAACAGTTCAGCGATCTTCCGCGGATCTTTCTTTCCCGGCGAGGCTTCCACGCCGGAATTGACGTCTATGGCCCACGGATCGACCGCTTCCACGGCCTCTACAATGTTATCGGGGGCCAGTCCACCGGCAAGGATCAGGTGGCGCTTCTGCCGGGCGAGCCGGCTCCGTGCCGCCTTGGCGAGGCTTGCCGGTATCCGCGAGCCGGTCCCGCCCCGTGCCGTGCCGGACCAGCCATCCAGCAGCACCGGACCGGGGTACAGGTCCAGCCGGTCCAGTTCGCTCCGCGAGCGTATCTGGAGCGCCTTGTAGGCCCGGCGTCCCAGTTTTGTGACCAGTTCGGGCGGTTCGTCACCATGAAGCTGCGCCGCATCGAGTCCGGCGTCAGCGAGGGTATCCCGCACCTGCCGTTCGCCCGCATTCACAAACACCCCTACCGCCACGATGAAGGGTGGCAGGGCGTCCGCGATTTCGCGGGCCTGCTTCACGGTGACGGCGCGGGGGCTTCCGGGATGGAAGATCAGGCCGATGGCGTCCGCTCCGGCATGGACGGCTGCGAGCGCGTCCCCGGCGCTGGTGATCCCGCAGATCTTCACCTTCAGCGGGCGGCTGTGTGCGCGGCCGGATGACATTCTCCGAGGAGCCTCCGTAATTCGGCGCCGGGATCGGCGGCGCGCATGAATGTTTCGCCGATCAAAAAACCGCCCGCTCCGGCCGCGGCAAGCCGGTCGAGGTCGCTGCCCCTCGCCAGCCCGCTTTCGCTAAGCACGCGGGCGGACGCCGGTATTTTCGGGAGCAGCCGCTCCGTGACTGCGAGATCGGTATCAAACGTCTTCAGGTCGCGGTTGTTAATGCCGATGAACATGGCCCCGCCCGCCAGCGCCCGGTCCAGTTCGGTCTCGTCGTGGACTTCGACCAGAGTATCGAGCTTCCACTGGCGGGCTGTATCCATCAACAGACGGATATCGGCATCGGCGAGCATGGCAACGATCAGCAGGATGGCGCTGGCGCCAGCCGCCCGGGCCTCGATGACCTGATAGGGGTCGAACAGGAAATCCTTGCGAAGACAGGGAAGCCCGGACGCCTTTGCCGCGTCGGTCAGGTAGCCCAGACAGCCCTGGAAGAAATCCTCCTCCGTAAGTACCGACAGCCCCGCTGCCCCGGCGCTGGCGTATGAGCGGGCGAATCCGGCGGGGTCGAAGTCTTCGCGGAATACGCCCCTGGATGGCGAGGCTTTCTTGATCTCCGCCAGAATCGCCCGGCGGGCCGAATGGGGCGCGCTGGACACGGTTTCAAAGCAGGTCTCAAGGCGCGGTGGTACGGGCGTGGCGGCTGCCTGCGCTTCCATTTGTTGCTGCGGCACACGGGCTTTCGTTTCGGCGAGCCGGATGCGCCGCCGGGCAACAATACGGTCGAGGATGCTCTCAGCCACGGGATATCTCCGCGAGCTTCTCCAGGGTCCGCCCGGCGGCGCCCGAACTGATGGCCCCGGCAGCCAGTGCCATTCCCTGCTTGATGTCCTTCGACACGCCGCCCACCCACAGGGCAGCGGCGGCGTTTACAAGGACGCAGGTGGCTGCCGGGCCGGTTTCGGTCCCCGAAAGTATCCGCCGGGTGATTTCAGCATTGGCCTTCGGGTCGCCTCCGGCGAGGTCTTCCGGCTTGCAGTAGGGAAGTCCCAGCGCCTTGGGATCCAGCACCCCACCCCGGATTTCCCCGTCCGGTTCCAGGGAAACGAAGTCGGTTGGCGTGGTGAGCGTGATCTCATCGAGGCCATCGCGGCCGTGGACGATCATCGCCCGTTCGCAGCCCAGCTCCCGCAATGCCTGTGCAAAGAGATGCATCAGCTCCGGTGCATAGACACCGACAAGCTGCCGCCTTGCCCCGGCGGGGTTCGAAAGTGGCCCGGCGAGATTGAAAATGGTCTTTACCCCGAGCGATCTGCGTACCGGACCGACGGCCTTCATCACCGGGTGGTGGGCTGGAGCGAACAGGAAGCCGATGCCGATGGTTTCGACCGATTTGCGGACCCGTTCGGCGGAAGCGGCAGTATCCACGCCGAGGGCTTCCAGCACGTCGGCTGATCCGGATTTCGATGAGGCGGCCCGGTTGCCGTGCTTGGCGATCTTCGCCCCGGCGGCAGCGGCAAGAATGGCGGCCGTCGTCGAGATGTTGAACGTGCCCAGCCCGTCGCCGCCGGTGCCACAGGTGTCGATGAGCGGTGTCTCCACCCTTGGCTGGATCGTCACCATGCGTGACCTCAGAAACCGGACGACCGCTACCAGTTCCTCGACCGCCGCACCGCGGGCAGCGATACCCATCAGGAGGCCGCCGATCTTCTCGGGCAGCACCTCACCCCCGGCGATCTCGTTCAGCGCGGCGGTCAGCGTGGCTTCGTCCAGGGTTTCCCGGCGGGCGAGGGCCGATAGTGCATTGGCAACGGTCATTTGGCGGGCATGAATCCTTCCGCTGCCGGGTCATGCCGGACAGCATCCTCGCTTGTGGATAACCGCGGCAGGCCTTGCTTGACAGGAAACGGCCGGGACGGTAACCACCGCCCATGTTTGGTCTGAATTTTCTCTCCCGACAAGCCGCTGACCGAAGGGCCGGTCCCTGCGCCGTGCGGATCGCCGCCCGGAGGGGATATCTGCCATGACCCAGCCGCTCCCCGAGCATGCGCTTACCTTCGATGATGTCCTGCTGGTCCCGCAACACAGTGCGGTCCTCCCGTCCGGTGTGGATACCAGCACGCGGCTGGCGGGCGACGTTGTTCTTCATGTCCCGCTGATTTCGGCCGCGATGGATACCGTTACCGACAGCCGCATGGCCATCGGTATGGCGCGTGTGGGCGGCATGGGCGTGATCCACAAGAACTTTTCTCCGCAGAAGCAGGCCGCCGAAGTGGCCAAGGTGAAGAAGTCCGAATCGGTCGTCATCGAGGATCCGGTGACGCTCGGCCCGGACCAGACGATCGCCGAGGCCCGGGCGACCAGTTTGCGGCTGAATGTTTCCGGCTTCCCGGTGGTCAAGGGCGGCAAGGTGGTGGGAATACTCACCAACCGGGATATCCGGTTTGAAAGCCGCCCGAACGCCAGGGTGAGCGAGGTGATGACCTCAAAGGTGGTTACCGCTCCAGTCGGCACGAGCATGGAAAAGGCCCAGGAGATCATGCACCGCCACCGGATCGAGAAGCTCTTGGTAGTAGATGGTGAAAACCACCTGAAGGGCCTCATCACCGTCAAGGACATTACCAAGTCCAAGGCGTTCCCGAATGCCTGCAAGGATTCCCACGGCCGGTTCCGCGTGGCGGCGGCGATCGGCGTCGGCAACGACCGCGACGCCCGTGTCGAGGCGCTGGTCCATGCGGGCGTGGACATCATCTGCGTGGATACCGCCCATGGCCACTCGGAACGGGTGATTGAGACCGTGAAATGGGTGAAGGGCCGCTATCCGCAGATGCCGGTGATCGCCGGCAATGTGGCGACAGGCGAAGGCGTGCGGGCACTGGCCGGTGCCGGAGCGTCGGTGGTGAAAGTTGGCGTGGGGCCCGGCTCCATCTGCACGACCCGGGTCGTGGCGGGCGTCGGCGTTCCGCAGCTGACGGCTGTGATGGAATGCGCGGCTGCGGCCCGGGAAGCCGGGGTCACCATCATTTCTGACGGCGGGATCCGGTTTTCGGGCGACCTCGTCAAGGCGCTGGCTGCCGGTGCCGGGGCGGTGATGATCGGCTCGCTGTTCGCGGGAACCGAGGAGGCCCCCGGTGAAGTGGTCCTCTACCAGGGCCGTTCGTACAAGGTCTACCGCGGGATGGGCTCGCTGGGCGCCATGTCGGAGGGCTCGGCAGACCGCTACGCGCAGGATGATGTGGAGCCGGTGCAGGCCAAGTTCGTGCCGGAAGGTGTCGAGGGCCGGGTGCCCTACAAGGGGCCGCTCGCCGACAGCGTGTATCAGCTGGTCGGGGGACTCCGGTCCGGCATGGGGTACTTGGGAGCGCAGACGATCCCTGATCTCCAGAAGCGGGCGAAGTTCGTCCGGATATCCCCGGCGGGACTCCGTGAGAGCCACGTCCACGACATCATCATCACCCGCGAGCCGCCGAACTACCAGCTCGACTGAACCAAGCGAGGGAACTGAAGCCCCATGCCCGAATCTCCGGTCCCGTCCGACAGGATTCTTGTCCTCGATTTCGGTTCGCAGGTCACGCAGCTGATCGCCCGCCGGGTGCGCGAGATGCAGGTCTACTGCGCTATCCAGCCGTTCAACTACCCGCTGGCGAAGATACGGGAGCTCAACCCCCGGGGTATCATCCTGTCCGGTTCGCCCGCATCGGTTTACCAGGAGGGCGCGCCCACCATTGACCCGGAGATTTTCCGCCTTGGTGTCCCCATTCTGGGCATCTGTTACGGGCTCCAGCTCACGACGCAGCTCCTGGGCGGACGTGTCGCCCGGAGCGACAAGCGTGAGTTTGGGCGTGCCACGCTGGTGGTGGACGAGCCTTCAGCCCTCTTTGAAGGGCTGCCGAAGGAACAGACGGTCTGGATGAGCCACGGCGACAAGGTGGAAGCCCTCCCCAAGGGGTTCCGCCCCATCGCCCATTCGGACAATACGCCGCTGGCGGTGGTGGCGAACGAAAGCAATACGGTTTACGGCGTCCAGTTCCATCCCGAAGTGGTTCATTCCCAGTTCGGCCGGGAACTGCTCGGCAACTTCGTGCATCGCGTCTGCGGCGTCGGGTCAAACTGGACGATGGGATCGTTCATCGAGAACGAGATCGCCGACATCCGCCGCAAGGTGGGTCAGGGCCGGGTGCTCTGTGCCCTGTCGGGCGGGGTGGATTCGGCTGTCGCCGCTGCGCTGGTCCACCGTGCAGTGGGGCCGCAACTGACCTGCGTGTTCGTCAACAACGGCGTGCTCCGCCAGGGCGAGGCGGACAAGGTGAGATCGGTGTTCACCAGCGATGTGAAGCTGAATCTCGTCTACGTCGATGCGAGCGATCTGTTTCTGGACCGCCTCAAGGGCGTGATTGACCCGGAGCGCAAGCGCAAGATCATCGGCAACACCTTCCTCGACGTGTTCGAGGAGGAGTCGCGGAAGCTCGGCACGGTGGAATACCTTGTGCAGGGGACGCTTTATCCGGACGTGATCGAGTCAGTATCGGTGCGCGGGCCTGCATCCGTCATCAAGAGCCATCACAACGTGGGCGGACTGCCCGAGAAGATGAACCTGAAGCTGATCGAGCCGCTGCGCGAGCTGTTCAAGGACGAAGTGCGCGCCCTGGGGAAAGAACTCGGGTTGCCCTCATTTGTGATCGAGCGGCAGCCGTTTCCCGGTCCCGGTCTCGCCATCCGGGTACTCGGCGAGGTGACACGCGAACGTGTTGAAATCCTTCAGAAAGCGGACTCCATCCTGCTTGAGGAAATCCGCAAGGCAGGACTCTACCGGCAGGTGTGGCAGAGTTTTGCGGTCCTGCTGCCGGTGCAGAGCGTGGGAGTCATGGGTGACGAGCGAACCTACGAGAATGTTTGTGCAATCCGGGCAGTGACCAGCGATGACGGAATGACCGCAGACTGGGCGCGGCTTCCTTACGAGTTGCTTGGGACGGCAAGTAACCGGATAATCAACGAGGTGCGGGGCATTAACCGGGTGGTGTACGACATTTCGTCCAAGCCGCCCGCCACGATTGAGTGGGAATAAGGACCGTCTGACGTGGCGACCGGGGATTTCGCGCACCTTCACCTGCACACGCAGTACAGTTTTCTCGACGGGGCCAACCATATCGAGCCCCTGATGAAGCGTGCCTCCGAGTTCGGCATGAAGCATATTGCCGTGACTGACCACGGGCACATGTGCGGGGCGCTGGAGTTCTACCAGGCGGCAAAAAAGCACGGACTGAATCCGATCATCGGCATGGAGGCCTATGTAGCCCCGTTCTCGCGGCATGACCGGACGCCGGAAAAGGCCAAGTACGCCAACCACCTGATTCTGCTCGCCACCAATGAAACGGGCTACCGGAATCTCTGCAAGCTCTCGACGGCCGCCTACATGGAAGGGTTTTACCGCTGGCCGCGAGTGGACAAGGAACTCCTCTCCCGGCATGCCGAGGGGATCGTGGCCCTGTCGGCCTGCCTGAAGGGCGAGGTCGCCTACAAGATCACCCAGCACCAGTACGACGAGGCCCGTCAGGCCGCGCTCGACTACGACCGGATATTCGGCCGCGGAAACTTTTTCCTGGAGATACAGGAGAACGGCATCCCGCTGCAGCGCACGGTCAACGAGCAGATGCTTGCGTTCAGCAGGGAGCTCGGCATCCCGCTCTGTGCCACGGGCGACTGCCACTATCTGGAAAAGGACCAGGCCCGCGCCCATCAGGCGCTCATGGCCATCGGCTACCAGAAGACGCTGGCCCAGATGCAGGAGGGCCGCGAAGGCTACGAAGGCGCCGAACTGTGGTTCAAGGACGGCGATACCATTGCCAGGCAGTTCAGTTACTGCCCGGAGGCGGTGGCCAACTCCCTGGAGATTGCCAGCCGCTGCAACTTCGAGTTCAACCTGAAGGGTTATCACCCACCGACGTTTTCCTGTCCGGACGGCGTGACGGCGGAGGACTATTTCGAGAAGTGCGCCCGGGAGGGCCTCGATTCCCGTCTGGGCCGCCTGGAACAGCTCGGCCGGAAGCTGGATCCGGCCAGCCGCGACCGGTACCGCGAGCGGCTCGAATACGAAACCCGCGTGATCCGCGAGATGGGGTTTGCCGGCTATTTCCTGATCGTCTCGGATTTCACCCGGTATGCCAAGCAGAGGGGTGTACCGGTGGGGCCGGGCCGGGGATCGGCCGCCGGGAGCCTTGCCGCCTGGGCCCTGGATATCACCGACGTCGATCCGATCCCGTATGACCTGCTGTTCGAACGGTTCCTGAACCCGCAGCGCAAATCCATGCCCGATATCGACATGGACTTCTGCGAAGAGCGGCGCGGGGAGGTCATCACCTATGTCTCGGAGAAATACGGCGGGCGGGACCGGGTGGCGCAGATCATCACCTACGGCAAGCTGAAGGCCAAAGCCGTCATCCGGGACGTGGGCCGTGTGCTCGATATCCCGCTCCATGAGGTGAACCAGATCGCGGGTCTCATTCCCCTCCGGATTCCCGAGAAGGAAAACCCGCTGGACGTGAAACTGGAGGACGCGCTCCGCGTGGAGCCGCGGCTGAAGGAGAAGATCGCCCAGCGCCCGGAACTGACCGACCTGATGGGACTGGCCCGCACGCTGGAAGGCCTCTACCGGCAGGCATCCAAGCACGCCGCCGGTGTGGTGATCGCCGACCGCGACCTGACCGACTACCTGCCGCTGTCTCTCGTCAAGGGCGAGGATGTCGTCACCCAGTTCGACATGAAGGGCGTCGAGAAGATCGGCCTCATCAAGTTCGATTTCCTGGGCCTCAAGACGCTGACCCTTATCCATTACGCCGAGCGCGCCATCCGGAAGAACCACAAGCCGGACTTTTCGATATACGACATCCCGATGGATGACCCCAGGACGTTCGATGTCATCAGTAGTGGCGACAGCGTGGGGATTTTCCAGATCGAATCGGAGGGGATGAAGAATGCCGTCGTCCAGCTCCAGCCCCGGTCCATCGCCGAGATTTCCGACGTGCTCGCGCTCTACCGGCCGGGTCCGATGGACAACATCCCCGAGTTTGCCGACCGCAAGTTCGGCCGCCGGCGGACGACCTACCTCTTTCCGGAGCTGGAGCCGATTCTCGGCCCCACGCAGGGGATCATCGTCTACCAGGAACAGATCATGCAGATCTGCCAGGTCATCTGCGGGATGGATCTCGGACAGGCCGACCTGCTTCGCCGCGCCATCGGCAAGAAGGACCAGAAGGCCGTTGCCGAGCAGTGCGAACTGTTCGTCAAGCTTGCCGCCGAGCGGGGGTTTGACCGGGCGAAGTCGAGGGAACTGGCCGACCTGATCGCCAAGTTCGCCAACTACGGCTTCAACAAGTCGCACTCGGTCGCCTACGCCTTCGTCGCCTACCAGACGGCCTATCTCAAGGCGAACTATCCGGTGGAGTTCATGGCGGCGCTGCTTACCATCGAAGCCCGGGGGCAGGACGGCCAGAACAAGACGCTCAAGAACATCAACGAGTGCCGCCGCATGGGAATTGAGGTGCTTCCGCCCGACGTGAATGAAAGCGAACTGGAGTTCGCCGCCACAGGCAAGAAGATCCGTTTCGGAATGCACGGGCTCAGGGGGGTGGGAGCACAGGCGGCAACAGCCGTGATCGAGGCGCGTCAGAAGGAAAGCCGGTTCCGCAGCCTGTATGACCTTACTGCCCGGGTCGATACCCGCCGGGTGAACCGCAAGGTGTTCGAGGCGCTCATCGAATGCGGGGCGATGGACAGCTTCGGGCGGCCCCGCCGCCAGCTGTACGAATCACTCGAACCGGCCATAGCCGCCTCCGAGTCCGACCGGCACGACCGCGAAGTGGGGCAGGGCGGGCTGTTTGGCGGTTCGGCTGCCCTCGCAGTGCAGGAAAAATACGCTGAGGCGGATGAGTGGCCCAAACGGGAAAAGCTCCAGCGCGAGCGTCAGGTTCTGGGTGTCTACCTGACGGACCATCCGCTCCGTGAAGTCGAGGCGCAGTTCGCCCCATACCGTACCCACACCATCGCCGAGGTGCTGGAGTTGAGCGACCGGACACCGGTGCGGGTGCTGGCGCTTTGCACAGAGATCGCCGAGAAGCGGAACAAGAAGGGCGACCTGTATGCCAAGGCGCGGTTTGAAGACCCCACTGGTGTGCTGAACGTGTTTCTGTCAGCGGATACCTGGTCACGCATTCAGGTGAATCTCTATGGCGCTCCGGAACCGGCCGCCGCTCCGGCCGGGATTCCGGCTCCGGAAACCGGCGTGTCGCCGGAGCCAGGCGACGGGAATGGCAATGGCGCGAAAGCTGCCGGCATGGACCGCGGTCCCCTGCGCGTGACCGAGCCCTTCCTTCTGGTCGGTACGGTATCGAAGGAAGAGGAAGAGCTTCCTGCCGATACCGACATGCAGGACGAGGCCATGCGCCCGCGCACCAAGACCGTGGAAATCCGGGCCAGCGATGTCCTGGACTACGGACAGTTCCTCGAGAAATACGGCGAGCGGGTGGTGCTTTCCGTGGACCGGTCAAAGTGGGAACGGGGCCGCGCCGAACGGCTGATGGGGGATCTGCGCCGCCACCGGGGGGATGCGTCGGTTGTGATCGAGCTGAAGCTCGGCGATGGCCGCCGGCTTGAAGCGCAGCTCCCTTCCGATGTGTCGGTTCCGACCGCACCGGGGTTTCTCGAATTCGTCCGGACCCACTACCCTGAATTCGGACTCCGCGTGACCGTGCCCGAGCGCAACTATGTCTCCGAGCAGTCCGGCCCTGAATGGCGCCGCCGGTCCTGACGCGCCCCGGCAATCGCTTTCCTATGTGATGCAGCTCTCATTGATGCAGGGTGGCCGTCTGCTAGACTGCCGCCCGGAGGTTCCCGTTAATGCGCCGTATTTCCAGAGTGCCTTTGTGGCTGGGGCTCGCTTTCCTGCTGTCATTCCCGTCCGGGTCATTTGCCCAGGCAGGGGGGGCCGACATTGTGGAGAAGTTCGAGCACGGCGAGATCAACTGGACGAAGATGACCGTGCGGGCCTGGGGCGAAGGCCTCCCGAATCCGAAGCACCTCAATCCCGCCCAGGCGCGGATCGGGGCCGAACGTGCGGCGCAGGTGGATGCCACCCGCCGGCTGCTGGAGATGGCCAAGGGTGTCCGCGTGACGAGCGAGGCGACCATGCGCGACTACGCGCTCCTGAACGACCGGATCATGGTGACGCTCGAAGGCGTGGTGAAGGGGGCCATGCGGGTGGACACCGCCTACCACAATGACCGGGTGGTGGTGACGATGGAGATGCCGCTGACGGGCGAGATGCTGGCGGTGCTCCAGCGCGAGGCTGGCCGCCATTTGCGGCGTCCGCCGTCGGGCCTGAAGGTGGACGAATTCGAAAGCCGTCTGCCTTCGGGCGCTGCCCGTGATGCCTACGAGCGAACGCTGGACCGGCTCCGCCGGGATTCGGCCGAGTACCAGGCCCGGAAGGACGCCGAGGCGGCAGAAATCCGCGCCCGCCAGGAAGCGGCGCTGAAGGCGCAGAAAGAGGCCGAAGAGAAGGCCCGCCAGCTCAGGATCGAGGAAGAACGGCTGAAGTCCGAGGCTGACAAGGCCCGCCAGGACGCCGAGGTGAAAAAGGTGGCAGAAGCCGAGCGCAAGGCCGCCGAACAGAAGGCCAAGGAAGCCGAATACCAGCGCGAGCAGCAGAGGATAAAAGCCGAGGAAGAACAGCGGCGTGCAGCCGATGCCGCCCGCCAGCGGGAGCTTCTGGACCAGGAGATGAAGGAAAGGGCACTCGAGGAAGAACGCCGGGTGGCCGAGATCAAGCGGCTGGAGGCTGACGCGCTGAAGGCCCCGGCGGCCGCTCCCGCGGTGCCGCCGGCTGGTGGCTCTACCGGTCCCGACGGTGCCGTGGCGGCCGGTGCGGCTGCGGGTGGCGCCGTCGCTGGTGCGGCGGTTGCCGGACTGGCCACAACTGCCACCACGGCCGACAGCAAGCCGGTGGATTCCAGCTCGGACGTTCAGTGGTCCGGGCTGGTGGTGGATGCCCGCGGGCTTGGGCTCAAGCCCGCGCTGGTGCCGCGTATCTATTCGGATACGGGAAGCGACGTGTACAGTACCCAGGTCGTCGAGGTCGAAAACGCCACCCGGTCGGGGCTGGTGGGATACGCCCGCGACGTTGGCGCGGCTTCCCGGCACATCCGCGTGGCGAGCGATCCGGTGCTGGTGAAAGGCGTGCAGGCTGCTGGTACCCAGAAGTCCGATCTTGTGGTGTCCGGCGGCGATGCGAAGGTCGTTTCTGCAACCGACCGCAAGAACCCCTATCTCAAGAACGCCCGCGTCATGGTGGTGTTCAACTGATGGCAGTCCGGCGAGCGTTCCTTCTGGCAGTTCTCGCGCTGTTTTCCGCCGCTTCGTCCGTCCGCGCCGAGACGGAAGTCCTGACCGGCAAGCACCGCATTGTCTACGACATCGTGAGTGTGACGGGTGTCGAGGAACTCCGGGATTACGAGAACAATTCCTACCGGCTGAAGGTTCTCCAGAAGCCGGATCCTTACACGGTGCAACTCCTGGTGGAAGCGAAGCTGGACCCATTGGTGTCGAAGTCTCCGTTTCCGTTCCCGGCGGACCAGCTTCGGGCCGATGTACGCAAGTTTATGGGCCCTGAGGACCGCATACAGACCGGACATCCCGCGATCGCCTCCCGCGCGCGGGAGGTGACCGCCGGTGCAAAAACCGTCCTCGAAGCCGCTGAACGGATATCTGACTGGGTGCGTGACACGCTTACCTACGATGCATCGCCGTCGGTCCAGCAGGACGCCCTGAGCGTGATCCAGACGCGGCGGGGTTCATGTGTTGGCTACTCCACACTGACGGTGGCGATGCTCCGGTCCGTGGGGATACCGGCCCGGTACGTGGGTGGCTACCTACCGGTCGGATACGACTGGGGCATTTCCAAAAACTACTGGGGCGTGAAAACGTCGGGTGGCGGCTACCACGCGTGGAGCGAGATTTTTTATCCCGACGCGGGCTGGGCCTTTACCGACGGCGAGTATTCCAAGAATTTCGTCGATCCCTATCACATCGTCCGGTACATCGGCGGACACTACGGGCAGCAGGCGCAGATCGGCGAGGCGACGCTGAACGTGGACATGGGCGTCACGTACACGGTGGTTGAGGAAGAGAACACGACTTTTCCCATCGACGCCTATCCGCAGCCGAAGAACAAGATACTTGGCCGTGCGACACGGCCCCAGCAGGCGGCGAGCGCTTTCGGGATGGTGAAGGACAGCCTCGGAAACTTCGTCGAGTCGGGCAAGATCATTCTGTGGGAAGGCACCCGGGGGACCGTCACCCGCTTCAACCGCAACCGGTACTCGCTCACGGGGCTGGCGCCGGGGGCCTACCGTGTGACCCTGGAAGCCGACGGCTATTCGAAAACGGACATGGAGATCACCGTGGCGGCCCGTCAGGTACTCAGGAACGATATTACCCTGAAGATCGGCGCCCGTGTCGTGGTGGACCTGAACCCGCGTCCGCCGCGCTCCGCACTTGCGGATGCGGAAGTGTTCCTCTGGCAGGGGAGCCGCGGCACCGGCCAGATGTTTGATGACGACGGCCGGATCGTGCTGGGCGGACTTGAACCGGGAGTTGAATACACGCTGGCCGTGTCCATTCCGGGCTACGCCACCGCCGAGGAGAAGGTGGTGGTCAAGGCGGGTGACCAGCGCGAATTGAAGCTGGGACTGAAGCCCGGAGCGGTGCTCCAGGGGACGGTGAAGGACAAGTCTGGCTCGCCGGTCCCGTCGGCGCGGGTGATCCTCTGGAAGGGAGCCCGCGGGACTCCGAAGCCGGTGGGCAGCGACGGCGGATTCCGCCTGATCGGAGCGGGGGTAGGCACCCACAAGATCAGCGTCCGGGCCGATGGATACCGCGACTGGAATCAGGATCTCGCCGTGGAGCCGGGTAAAACGTCGTACCAGTTGAACGTAATTCTGGAAAAACGGTGATGCAGGACACGGGCTCGCCGTGATCTTTGGAGTATGTAGGGGTTCGTAAAGGAATTGAACCGGGCGAAGAGGCAGCTTGACCAGTTCATGAATGCCCTCCTAAGCTCGCCAAATCACATGAGGATTACCGCTGAGGACCTCAGCATAGGGGAGAACAGCATGTTTCCGATTTTCACTCGTAGGGCCCTGATCGCCGCCGCCTTTACGGCGGCTGCCCTGATCGTTCCGGCGCAGGCCCAGCAGACCCAGATTTCCAAGGCTGGGGAATACATCCAGAAGACCGAAAAGGGCGATATAAACTGGACGATTCTCAAGATGAAGGTGAAGGGGCAGGCTGCTCCGAACCCGAAGCACACGAACCCGGCCCAGGCCCGGATCGCCGCCGAGCGGGCTGCCAAGATGGACGCCCTCCGCAATGCCCTTGAAGTGGTGAAGGGCGTGGCGATCACGTCGTCGAGCACGGTCGAGGACTTCATGCTGACCAGCGACACGGTCAAGGCCGAAGTCAACGGCGTGATTCAGGGCGCCATCGTGGTCGACACGACCTACCAGAGTGATACCGGCGTGTCGGTGTTCATCGAAGTGCCGATCATGGGCGAACTGGCGGAGATACTGATGCCCAAGGAACTGGGTTCGGCCGTTCCCCCGGAAGTTGCGCCCGGCTCTCCGGCTCCCGCAATTGACGGCCAGGTTTATACGGGTCTGATTATTGATGCGACTGGCTTGGGCGTCCGTCCGGCCATGAGTCCTCAGGTTCTGGATGAAAACGGCGCTGTGCTCTATTCGGCCGCTACGGTCAGCCGTGAATATGCGCTGCAGATGGGGCTCGTCGGCTATGCCCGCGATGTCGCCACGGCCCGTGCCAACGATCGCGTGGGTGCTTCGCCCCTCGTCATCAAGGCCAAGGGCAAGCAGGGCGACAAGTCGGCTGACGTGGTGCTCTCGGCGGCGGATGCCGCCCGGCTGAACCAGATCATCCAGCACCAGAGTTTCCTCACCCATTGCCGGGTGGTGATTGTCCTGTAGACGCAACGGTATGGGCGGCGCCGGAGGCAGGGAAACGGTGCCACAGCCCTTTAGCAAGAGTACGGAAATATTCAGGGGGAAGCCAAGGAGATCATGATGATGAGCACAAGCAAACGGTCGGGCCGATGGATGGCGGCAACGCTGGTGGGTGTCGTCCTGCTGGCAGGATGCGGCGACAAGACGAAGCCGCGCGAATCGGTGGGGGTGATGGACAACCCCGATTCGCATGTGCGGCGTGCCCGTGACCTGATGTTCCGTGGCGATGCGGCCGAGGCGGACAAGTCAGTCGGCAAGGCCCTCGAACTGAACCCGAACTTCGGGCCTGCGCTCACGCTGCGGGCGGTCATCATGGCATCGAACCGCGATGCCAAGGCAAAGGATATCCTTGAAAAGGGACTCGCCGCCTGCGGCAAGGCCCGCGACTGCCTGTATGACGGCCATGTGAATGCCATCCGGGTGCATACGCATCTGGGCGGCGGGGAATGGCTGGCCACGGCACAGGAGTATTACGACAAGGCGGTCAAGGCGAACAAGGACCAGCCCGACGCCTATTACTGGATGGGCATTGCCTACCGGGCGGCATTCGATTTCACCCGTGCCAAGGATTCGTTCCGCCAGTCCATAGACAGCGACAAGTCGGCCAAGTTCTTCACCGAGTCGGCCACCCGCGAGTGGCAGAAGATGGGCGAGATCGAGATGGCCATGCCTGGCTCGCCGGTTGGCAAGCAGGTCGCCATCAAGGAAGAGATTTCGCGGTCGGATGTTGCTGCCCTGTTCACGTCCGAACTGGACCTGAAGCGGCTCTTCGAGAAGACCAGGAAACCGGACCTTTCGTTCAAGGACCCCAAGCAGCTGGCTGCTGCGAAAGCCAGGCAGGAAAAGCCTGCTCCCATTCCGGATGTGGCCGGTCATCCGCTCGAATCGAGCATCCGCGAGGTTCTGGATCTCAACGTGAAGGGTCTGGAACTGATCGAGGGCAAGTTTGACCCCGAGAAGCCGGTGACCAAGGCCGAGTTCGCGTTCATGATCCAGGATATTCTCGTCCGGGCCCTGAACGACACGGAACTGGAAACCAAGTTCATCGGGGAAAACTCCAAGTTTGATGACGTGCGGAGCGATAGCCCGTACTACAATGCCATCGTGGTTGCCCATTCCCGGGATATCCTGAAGCTCAAGGATTTCGCCAAGGGCTATTTCGGCCCGAATGATCCGGTCAACGGCGCCACCGCCCTGCTTGCCATCCGGCAGCTCAAGACCTCGGTCCTGGGCGCCTACTACTGATAGCGGACCGCCCCTTGCGGGGTGGCCAGCGCGCCGGGCGGAGTTCGCCAGTCCTGTGAAGCAGGTGGGGCTCCGCCCGCCGCATGTTGAGGGGAGAAAAGAACATGTCCGTCAAGCCTGGCCTCTGGATCAAGGGGATACTGGTGTCTGCCCTGTTCGGCATCCTGGCCGCGGCGTTTCCGCTCCAGGCCCAGGAAGACCCGGTCAGGGAAGTGACCGTTACGGGTGAATCGGTGCTGGAAGGGGACAATGTTGCGGTTGCCAGGGATCGCGCCCTTCAGGCGGCCTTCCGGAATGCCGTCGAACAGGTGGTCGGCATCGTCGTCCGGTCCGAAAGCGAGATGCGGGACTTCGAGCTTGTCCGGGACGAAATCTACTCTCAGTCGAAGGGGTTCGTGCAGAACTACGAAATCGTGAGTGAAGCGCCGTCAGGCGATGGCGCCTACAAGGTAACGATCAGGGCGCGGGTATCCACGAAGGTGTTGCAGGATTCGATCCGTGACATGGTGGATATCTATCTGGTGAAGAACTCGAACAAGCCCCGCACGATGATCTTCCTCAAGGAACAGAACGTCGGCGACACGACAGCGGCAGTCGAAAGCGCGAACCGGGGCGGCCGGGCCCTCGTTGAGTCGATTTCCATGGGCACCGTCGAAAACTCCATGACCCAGGTGCTTACGGACAACGGCTTTCCGATGATCGATCCCCAGACGGTGAGCAAGCAGATCGCGGTGGTGGGCGCCATCGGGGCGGCCGATATCACGGATGCGCAGGCCAAGAAGCTGGGCGAACTGACCAAGGCCGAGATCGTGATTTACGGCAACGCCTTTTCGAAGGCGGGCAACCAGATACCGGGTACCCCGCTGCATACTGTTTCGGGCGGCCTTTCCATCAAGGTGGTGCACACCGATACGGGCAAGATTATCGCGTCGGAAACACGCAGCGGTACCGGCTCCCCGCATATCAGTGCCGCCACGGCGGGCGAGAATCTCCTGAAAAAGATGGGTACAGAGTCCGCGGCGGTCCTGATGCCCAAGATCATCCGGGCACTGACGCAGGATGGCAGCGTGAATCTGGTCATCAAATTCCAGAACATGAGGTTCGGGGACTGGGTGGCTTTCAAGAAGGAGCTTCGGAACTCCTCGTCGAAGATCACGGCAATTGCCGACCGTCCGGTCGAGGGTAGCCAGCGGACTTACGAGCTGACCGTGAGCCGCGGCACGGCGACCGATCTTGCCGAGGAGATTTACGGGCACGAATTCCCCGGGTTCGAGTTTGAGGTGGTCGATACGACCCAGAATATCATCAACGCCACGCTGAAAAAGAAATAATGGGGACAGGCGACGCCATGAGGACCAGCTCCCTTTTTCCGTTGAGGCTTCTTGCCGCGGCGGTCATTTTTCCAGTGGTTGTTCACGCTCAGGCACCGGCCGCACCCAGACCGGCACAGGTGACGCGGCTTGACGGCGTTCTGGAAGCGGCCGTGGCCGAGGAAGGCCCCTGGAAGCCGCTGAAGCTGAAGTCGCCAGTGACTGAAGGAAATATCCTGAGGACTGGCAAGAAATCCCGTGCGGAAATCTCCCTGCCGGGTGACAGCGTGATGCGCCTGGGGCCCGAAACCCGCTTGCGGCTGACGAAACTGCACTTTCCTCCCGGCCAGAAAGCCCCACAGGTGGAGGCACGGCTGGCGGTGGGCCGTGTCTGGTCCCGGGTCACCCGCCTGTTCGGTGCTCCGGACCCGCAGTTCCGGGTCAGCGCAGGGAATGCCTTTGCCGGCGTCCGGGGGACTGCCTTCGAAATCGGCTACTTTCCGCTCGCCGGCGATAACGTGTCGCCTGACGGCGCTACCGGTCTGCTCAAGGTGTATGAAGGCAAGGTCGCCGTGGGAAGGTACGATCCCTTCAAGCCGGCGGATCCGGTGACTCCGGGCGGTATTGTTCCGCCCCGGGATGTCCAGGGCCCCGGCGATGTTCCTCCGCCGTTTCGTGACGTGACCCGAGAGGAGTGGACGCGGATACTCGAGGCGGGAATGCGCATGCCGTTCGGTGTTGGCGATCCCGCCACGGCCGAGCCGGAAAAGATCGATCACCAGAAAGACATGGAAGACGATTTCACCAGCTGGAACCGGGAGCTTGACGGGCTGACGGACCTGCCGGACGACGCGAAATAGTCTCCGCCGCCGGGGAGGGGAGCGCAGGCCTTGGCGACTCACGGACAAGGGGCTCCCCGTCGCCGCTCAGGCTGGCGGCGCTTCGTCCTGTGGAGCGCGGCGGGACTCTGCATCCTGCCCATCCTGCTGGCATCAGCGGTGCTCTTTTATGCCGAGCATGCTGACCGGGGCCGTCTCCGGTCGTTGCTGGTCGAACAGGTGAACCGGCGGATTGCCGGCGAGATAGAGATCGATTCGCTCCAGTTCACCCTGACCGGTACCCTGGTTATGGACGGCATCCGTCTATTGGCTCCGCCGCCATTCAGGCACCGGGAAGTTCTTTCCATCGGCCGGCTGGAGGTCCGGTGGTGGCTCCCTGCCATCATGAACCGGACTGTTGATCTGGACCGGATCGTGGCTGAAAAGATGGCGGTCGTTCTGGAAACCCTGCCGGATGGACGGATGGGTTTTGCGGAAGCCGTCGCGGCCCGGGACCGGCCCGCCTCTCCGCCGCCGGAGAGCGCACCAGAAAAAAAAGGCGGGCTTCCGGAACTGCCCGTCCGGTTCAGGATATCGTCGCTGGATATCCATGACGGATCGATTGCGGTGTACAGCCCTTCCAGCGAGACCCGAATCGGTCTTTTCAGTGCCGCACTTGGCGGAGAGTTGGCGGGTGGGAGGCTGACGGCACAGGTGAAGATTGTTCCGGCTGGTGAGGGCCGGTTGCGAGTAGTGTTTCTGGGTAATGGCGTCTTGGTGGAAACGGAGCTGGGCGGGCACCTGCTGTCGCAGTTCGATTCGGCAAACCCGTCCGCTCCCGGCATTTCGGCGGAACTGGCTACCGCTGGCCTTGATATCCGCAGGGACGGAAAATCCCTGCCGCTGGGTGAGGCGTCGCTTGCGCTCCGGAATGCTGAAACGCCCGGCTGGTACGATTTCAGGTTCCGGCTGGGAGAAATCCTGGAAGGCCGGGCGCAGTTCCGGCTGCCGGAAGGCGAACGGGGGTTGGGCATCGATGGCGGGCTGACCGCGAGGTTCGATCCGTTGCGTCCGGCAGCCGAGGCACTGGGCACTTCGCTTTCCGTGAGAGGCGGGGAACTGGCCGCACCCGTCGTGAAGGGTGAGATCAGGTTCAAGCCACTGGCTGTGTCGGTGGAAAAGCTGGAGCTGTCCGGCAGGGCGGATCGGATTGCCAGGGAAAATCTCGTCGTGGAGGGTCTCACCGGCCGGATCAGTTCGAAGCGGTTCGAGTGGCAGGGCCCCGGTGACCGTCACCCGCAGGGCATATTCCAGAGTGGAGAAGCCGGTTCGGTAAATGCAGAAATCCAGATGGCATCAGCCACTAACGGGCCAGAACTCAGTATCGCAGGAATCAGGACGAGTCTCGTGGCTGGCGCCCCGAAAGGCGTCGTTCAGGGAACCCTGTCGGCTACTGTCGCCGACATTCTGGTCGCCGAAGCGGGTGATCCCGCCCCCCGTTTCCGCGGCGGACTGGACGCATCGGTGGCATTTTCGGCTGATGCCGCTCTGGAAACGGTCACTGCCGATCCGGTCCGGCTGGAACTGCTGCGGGCGCGGGTAACCGTTCCTCAACTGCTCGCCCTCGACCTGCCACTGGTTTTCCGGAGCCGGGCGGTATTCAGCGGACTGGCGCGGTCCCTGACCGTGGAGGCGGCGCAGTTCGGTGTCGCTGACTGGCTGACGGTTCGTGGAAGTGGCCGTGTGTCGGCCGCCGCCCCGTCGCCATTTGCGGCCACCGTGTCGGCTGAGATGGACCTTGGGCGTCTTGGCCGGGCGATCGAACCGGTGCAGGAGAAACACTCAGGCCTGGATTCGCTGGCCGGAGAAGTGCGTGTCGAAGGCAGCGCATCTGGCAGCATCATGCCGTTCCAGTCGGACTTCCAGTCTGAAGCCAGTATCAGGCTCTCGATGCCGGATCCGGATGGAAACCTTGCGGTCGGCAGGCTGGAAGGAAGCGGCGAACTGTCCGGGCGCATGGGTGCTGGCGCGATGGTGGAGCGGTTGCTCGGCAAGATTGGCTGGCACGCCTACCAGGTCCGCTACGGCCGTAACCGTGCCGGCGAACTGGGGACCACAATTTCGTTCACTCCTGAAAGCCAGCCGGGGCTCATCCGGACGGCGGTGGAGTTCTGGGCGAGGGAGGTCATCATAGACGCGCTCGGGAGCGATGCGGCACCGGATATCTCGTTCTGGCTCCGTATGGTGGCCGATCCGGGTCGTCGCCGCGTGCGAGAACTGTCGGCCCCGTTCACCCTGAAGGATACGCTGAACGGCCGGATCGAGGGCGAGGCGGATTTATCCGGGCAGCGGCCGCGGCTCGATATCCGTACCCGCATTGACCCCTTCTCGGTGGCCAACCTGGTCCGCCGGATGCCGGAAACCATCCGGCAGACTGCCGCCCGTTACCGGCCACAGGGTACCGGGACGGCTGATATCCGTGCAGTTGGCCAGTTGCCGGGTCCGGATGTGATGGTGACGGGCGAACTTCCCATCCGGCTGGAGGGAATTGCTTCGCTGACGGACATTTCTGCCGTAATGGGCGATACGACGGTACGGGGAGGAACAGGACATCTCGTATTCCGTAACGGAAATGAACGGCAGGAACTGGATGCCAGGATTGCCGCGAAGGAGATTCTCACGCCTGGCGCCGAAAAGGTTCTGGAGGATACTGAAGCCGAGGCTCGCCTGAGCTACGCAAATCTCAATCAGATCGAACTGGACCGGTTTACCGTTGCCCAGCCGGTTGCGGGGTTCTCCGCCGAAGGTACCGGGAATTTCGAGCAGCTTTTGTCGAAACCGAGAGCCGGTTTCCGGATATCATACGGGTTGCAGGTCGAGGACGCCGCAATGACGGCCGGCCGGGGTTTGTCGGGAAGCGGCAGGGTGAGCGGCAACCTCCGGATCAACCTGCACAGCCTGAAGGAAGCCGAACTGGCGGGCAGCGCCGACATGGATAACGTCTCGGTGCGGATGGGCGAACGGCTTCAGGTCAGGGAAATCAACGGACCGGTCACGGCCGTCCTGATCGCCCGGATGGGACCGGATGGCCTCGTGATCCAGCCGGTACGTGAGCACGGTGTGCCGCCGGAAGCCCTGTCCATACTGGAACGGAGACTCTCCTGGATCGATCCCGGCGGAAAACCGCTCCGGTTCAAGGAGGCATTGTACGGAACAGCCAGGGTGGATGATTTTTCGGCGGTCGTTACCGTGGACGGGGATGTGATCCGCTGCCGCCAGATGGAGGCAAGGCTGCTGGAGGGGGTGCTGATCGCCGAGCTCGAGATGCACTACTATCCGGCCACGTCGCTCTGGCTGGAAGGTTCCATGTCGCGTCTCAACACGGAAACACTCATGGTGGGCCGGAGCAGCTTTCAGGTAATGTCCGGAGACTACCTCGTGAACCAGAACGTCAGTCTGCGTCTGGCTCCCGGCGGCGGAGTGGACGCACGGATCAACGTTACGCGGATCGGAAAGGAAGCCCTCGACGGCCTTCTGGACCTCATGGATCCGGAACGGACGGACCCGCAGATGAAGAATATCCGCGAAAAACTCGGTATAGGTCTGGTTCCTGACTACGTGTTCATGCGGGCCGAGCACGGATATCTCAACATGATCGTGGCGCTGAAACCCCGGCTCATCACCCGCAATATCGGGGATTTTTTCACGAGCGCGGCAATCCGGCTGCTGCTGCCGGTGCTGGGCCGGACGGTTCTGAAGCTTGAGCAGCACATCAACCGGATACCGCTGGCCGTCATCATGGACAATCTGCGGCGGAAGCAGGGGACACAGTGAAACCCGGACTGATGCTGGCAGGGGCCTTGGCGCTGCTCGCTCTCCTGGCGGGAGGCTGCAACCCGACGATCGTCATCCTCGGGTTGCCGGAGAAAACCGCGCTGGAAAACCAGGTCCTGGGCACTTACGAATATCTTCGCCGTGACGACCGGTTTCTGGCTGCTGTTCCGGGCGTGGATGTCCGGGGCGACATGTCCGGACTGACCGCGGCGGATGCTCCTGCCGAAAGCCTCTCGCTGGTCCGGCAAAACGTCCTCAAGGCGGTATTGCATCAGGAATACCAGCGGGATGAACTGCTTCAGATCAAGGCAGCCGGTTTCGTGGGTGAAGCGAACACGGGTTATTTGTTCGTTTTTGCCAATCGCCTGCCGGCGGCTGACCGGGACCGGCAGCGGATCGAACGGATAGCGGCCGACGAGAATACCGACCGGCGAACGATCGTTGATGGCGTGATCTCGATGAATCCGAATCTCTCGGAAATCGACCGGCCGCAAGTGGAAGCGGTATTCGCCAGGCTCTACCGGGACGGTGCCCGGACCGGGGACTGGGTGCAAACACCCTCCGGACAGTGGGAACAGATGAAGTGAAATCCCTGGCTGTGCTGTGCCTGGCGGCGGTATTGCTGGTGCCGCATTCGGGCTGTGCCCGCAAGCGGCAGTGGTTCCAGCCTGCCCGCCCCGCCGTGGAAGCTCCCGCCGCGTCACTCGCCGAATACCTGAATCCACCCATGCTTCCGGTGTCGGTCCATCATCGCGGCGATTTTGATCCGGCCCTGAGCCGCGATGGACAGAAGCTGGCATTCGTATCGGCCCGGTCGGGAAACTGGGATATCTGGTCGGTCGATCTCGATACAGCCGCTGCGCCAGTCCAGATCACCAGCCATTCAGCGGCGGACTATGCACCGGCAATTTCGCCGGACGGGAAACGGATCGCCTTCATCACCCGTCGGGAAGATGCGTATGGAGATCTTGCCGTTACCGATTTCCGGGAAGGCGAAAGGAATGTCTCCGTCCCTCCCGGCCAGGCGGGCTCCGGTGAGGAAGACCCGGTCTGGCTGGATAACCGCCGGCTCATGGTCACCCGGGTGACTGGAAGCCGCCGGAGTCTGGAAGTTTTCGACACGAAAACGGGCGAGTTCAGCAGTATCGGCCCTTCGGGTGCGTACAGTGCCGACGTTTCGCCCGACGGCCGCTGGGTGGTCTTCACCCGCAGGAGCCGCAACCGCCGCCAGATCGAGGTGGCGCCGAGGGATGGCATGAAGCTGGGCAGGGCAGCACGGCTGACGGACTTGCCCTTTGAAGAGGCGATGGCGGTCTTTGGCGACGGCCGCATCTTTCTGGTGGTATTCGCCGATGATACCAATATGGACGGGGTGATCGACACCGCCGACCGTACGACGCTGTGGTCCGTGTCGTTCGATACCGCCACTGGAAAGGCCGGACGTGACTATCAGGCGCTCACTTCGTCGGCCAGCACGGCCACGCTGCCGGCTACCGCGGGCGGCCGGCTCGTCGTTACATCGGACAGGTCCGGGCAGCTGAACCTCTGGAGTCTTCCCTACAGCCAGCGTCCCCCGGATTCGATGGAGGAACCGCTGGCCGTGGTCCGTGCGGTTCCGGGTCCGGCAGACCGGCTGCTCGCCTGGCGGCGCATGATTCCGGAGATATTCGGAGAGGATACTGCCCGGGCAGCCCACTACTACCGTGCCGAGGAACTCCTGAAGCTGGGGCTCTGGGGGCCCGCCCTGTCTGCACTGGAAAGGATGATCCAGGGAAGTAGCGACTACTGGGCCCGCCGGGCGGAGATTCTCAAGATTTCCCTCGACCAGCAGATTCTCCGCGCCACAGGGCTTCCGCTGGACGATCCGGAACTGGTCACGGCGTTCGGGGAATATGAAACCGGACTCCGCTCCCGCGTGGAGAACAGAGGGCTGGAAATGCCGCTCCGTGCATTCGCGCTGCTGGAACTGGGCCGCCTTTACGGCGGTTATCGCCAGCCTCTGGCTGCACTGGATGCATTCCGCCGCGTGGAAGCGGAGTACGGTAGCGAGCGTGATATCGCCGGTGCGGCGACACTGGAGCGGGCGGCGATATTTGCCGAAATGGGCGAGCAGTCGGCGGCAATCGACCTTTTGAGGGCGGTGGTCCGAAGCTACGGACCGGTGGAAAGTGTCCGTTTTGAGGCGGCCGAGCGGATGATCCGGCTCGCATCGGAGCTCTACGCCGCGCCCGAGGACCGGATTGCCGCGCTCCGGCGGCTGGAACTGGATGCTCCCGATTACCTGCGCGGCCGGGTCGGCCTGAAGGTCGCCGGGGTCTATCGCGAGACGGGCCAGTTCAGGTCAGCGGAACTGGAACTGACGGCCAGTCGCGGCCTGTATCTTGCCGATCCTGCCTTGCGGAGGGACTGGGCCCCGGCGCTCATCGCACTTGCAGTCCAGTCTGGCGAGAGCCGCATGCTGCTCGAGCACCAGCAGGAACTTGCCGGAGCCGGGCCTGAGGCGGCGACGGCGCTGGTGGATGCGCTGTTGTACCTCGCCGCCCGGCTCCCTCCGGATACGGAAGCCCACCGCCGGCCGCTGCTTGAACTTGCGCTCCGGATTGATCCCGACTGCCCGGAGGCGCACTACGCCCTGGGATTTTCCCCTGCTACGGAGCACGAACCGGCGCGGTCCCCGGATACGCTCCCACCAGTCAGGGATGAAGCCACCCGCCGCTACGTCGCCGCCCTGGAGGCATGGAGGCAGGACCGGTCGAAGCGCGGGGCTGAGCGGGCCATATCGTATCTGGAGGATGCCCTGGCGTTCCGGTTTGACCGGCCCGACCTGCACCATTTTCTTGGGTACTTGTACCAGATGCTTGAGCATTTCCTTATCATGGAGGGCGCGACATTCTCGGCCCGCCAGAGCGCGGGCCATCTGGAAAATGCCATCACCGCCTACCAGACGGCCCTCGTATACGCCCGGCAGGGGAGACAGCCGGAAAGGGAGCGGGAACTGGAACTCGCTATCGGACTGGCATTCCTCGATTTCCCGGCTCCCAACTACCGGGATGCATCGGAATTCCTCGGAAGGTATTTCCGGTCCGGTGACTACCCGCGGGATGAACGGCGGGCCCTGCTGCTCTCCGACAGGTGGATGCGGACCCTGTTCCATGCTGAAAGATTCGGGGAAGCAGTCGGTGCCGCAAGGGTGGCGCTGGAAATGGCCCGCAAGGCCGGTGACCGGCGGTTTGAATTGGCGATTACCGGCTATCTCGGACTGATTTACCAGGTGACGGAGCAGCCATCGGAAGCCGCTCAAGCGTTCGAGGCCGCCGGGGCGCTGGCGGAGGAACTGGGCGAGACAGGTTCGGAACACATACTCGCCCGGAACCTGGCCATCGAGCGGTACCGCATGGGAGATCATGCCGGAACGCTCCGGGAACTGGAGCGATGGGAACTGGCGCTTTCCCGGAATGCGAAGGCAACAGATCGCCGGGCCGGTGCTTCCCCGGCGACCTTCGCCATCAAGCTGGGAGTCACGGCGACGGATGCGCCGTGGGGCTTCAGCGTCCGTGACGAGACACGGCTCGGCGAAACCTGGCGAAGCCGGGCGATGGAGGCTATCGGCAACCGGGAGGGGGCCATTGCCGCCGCCGAACGGATGCTGGAAGTGAAACCGGCCGCCGACGATATTGACGGCAACCGGCAGCGCGCCTCCGCACTTAGCCGCCTGGGTGCGATGCTCTACCGGTCAGGCGATACGGCAGGGGCGCTGGAGCGTTTTGACGACGCCTATGAACTGGCGGTCAAATTCGGAGATATCGCAGGGCAGGCGACCGTGGTGGCCAGCCGGATGGCACTGCTGGTGGAAAATCCCGGCGAAGAGGGTGCTGGTCTGTGGACCGGCCGGACGAACCAGCTTCTCAAGGATATTGACGCTCGCAAGGCACAGGGAGCGGCAGTGGATCTCCGCATAATGGCGGATCTCCTCACCTTGAGCGGGCTGGTGCTGCTCCGGACGATGCCACCGGATGCCGATGCGGCCCAAAGGCTTCTTCCGCTGAAACGGTTGATACGGGCCCGCCGGGTTTTTGCCGACTACGAAAGATTGACCGGCCGTTCCACTGTGCGGGAACGCCTCACAGGCCTGCTCGACGAGGCCTGGGCTTTTTCGGCTGCCGGACTTCCGGAAGGCGTGGCTGAATCCCTGACCGAGTTTTCCGAACTGGCCAGCCTCTATCGCGTTGGTGATGCCGGTTTGTGGGGGGATGCGATGCGGTGCGAACTCCTCGATGAACCGGCTGCCTGCGGCCGGTTTGTCTCGCATCTGGATCAGTCCGGCCCCTGGCAGCCGTCCTTCCTTCCTGCCGGTATCCGGAGCCGCGCGCTCCGGCGGACACTGGGGGCAGTAGCGGACCGTTTGTACCGGGAAGCCGCCGGGACGGCGAAAGAGGCCGATCTGGAAAAGCTGGTCGAATATGAGGAGAGATCCCGCCGGATCAGTACCATCTGGACGCTCGGGACTTCCCTCACGCCGCCTGGCCGGGAGGCTGACCGGGATCTGTTCAGGGAGTTCCGCGAGGCGTCGGATAAATGGACGGAGGCGGTATCGGCCCTGCTGGCAGTTCCTGAACGGGAAGCGTCGGGCAAGTCGCTGGCCAGGTTCCGGGAACTCCAGCGGGCGGCCGATCAGGCCCGCACCCGGTACGCCGCCGCACTTGGGACGATTCAGGATAAAGCGCCAGAACTTGGCTATCTCCTGTCGGTCAGGCCGCCGAAGGCATCCGATATCCAGTACGATCTGGGCCCGGACGAGCGGATCGTTTTCGCGCTGGAAGGCCGGGAGGAATCGTTCATCATCATGAACGATCGTCATTTTGTTCTGGCCAGCATGGATGCACTGGCAGCTGGAGACGGTCCGGGGACGGTGACGCACTGGGTGTCGGCCGCTGCACCCCCCGTGCCAGTCACATCACGATACGTGTCTGCCGCGCATTACGTCACGGCTTTTGCCCGCCGGAACATCAACAAGCGGCGGGGGCTGCTCGTCTCCAGCGCGGCGGTCCGTGACGGTTCGGCTCCCCGCGCCCGCGAACTCCAGAAACAGCTGGAAACGCTCGCTGGTGCCATCCCCGGTATCCGGGGCTTCTTCTACGACGACAACGGACCGGATGCCTTTGTCGCGGATGCGTCGAATCTCGCCGGGCAGTATCACTTCGTTCACCTGCTCTCTCCGGTGACCGGGCGTGGCAGCGAAACCGCGCTGGAGCTGTCCGGCGGGCGTCTGCCAGTCACAAGGTTCACGTCGCTTTCCGGTGAGCCGCACCTGTGGGTGGTGACCGGATTCCAGCCGGATCACCCGCTGGAGCGGCAGGTTTTCATGGAGATGGCTGCCTATGCCGGCGCTCCGGCCGTGATTCTGGGAACCGGTGCCGCCCGGCCGGAGGATGAACTGGAGGCGTGGGCTGCTTTCTACCGTGAGACGCTCCGGTGGCAGGCTCCCCGCACGGCCGAAATCTGGCGGAAGGCCCAGGACAGCGTTACCGCGTTCAGCCGGTATGCGTTTTTCGGATATCCGGGCATTGACGCTGGCAGCGTGAATGCCTTTGCCCGGACGCTCATCAACGATCTTGCCAACCGGGCGGCTTCCGGGGCAGCCGGAAAACGCTGGCCGGAGGCGGCGCTGGCCGCCGAGCGGGCCGTGACGACGATGGACGTGATCGGTGTCGATCCGCGCACGCTGGTCCAGATGCTGAATGCGGCGGTGTATGCCCTCAAGCAGATGCGCGAGTGGGAGCGGGCGGCGGCATACGAGGACCGGCTCGCGCGGATCTACGCCGAAGCGGGCGCTACGGTGCAGGCGGCTCAGGCCCTGTACTTCGCGGGTCAGGACTACCTGCGCGCCAACCGGTTTGAAGATGCCTTCGAGCGGTTCGAGGATGCCATTCGGGCGGCGGGGGCGAACCGGCAGATGTTGCTGGTGATCGAATCCGAATGGGGGCGGGGGCTCGCGCTCGCGGGGCAGGGGAAAGCGGCGGTGGAGCGGTATACATCGGCCATCGCTCATGCGGAGGCCGCTGGCGATGCAGCGAGCCGTGCCGAACTTCTGTTCAACCGCGGCCGCGTGCAATACGAACAGACGGAAAACCACGACGGTGCGGCGGCCGACCTGGAGGCGGCCATCCGGATTGCATCGTCTCTGCTGCGTCAGGCACAGGGCTCTCCCCAGCCTGGAGACGAAACCGCCGCGCTGGAGCAGGCGGTTTTCCGCAACCGGCTCACACTGGCGCTCGTGGAAAGTGCCCGCGGGCGGTATCAGGTTGCCGAAACCGCGCTGGGAGAACTCGCCACCGAGGCGGCGCGGCGCGGGCTGGGGGAGCTGGAGTTTCAGGCGCGGCTCTACCGGGCGACGGCCCTGAGGCAGCTGGCGCGGCCGGATTCGGCGATAGAAGTTATCGCGCCGCTCCTTAAGGAAAGGCCGGCGTCGCTGGCGGCCCCTGCGGGCGATGGCCCCGCCGCCGACCTGCTTAACCTCGCGGCACTTCTCTACTGGTCACTGGGCCGCGAGGAGATTTCGGTCGGTTTTTCGCAAGGGGCGCTCGTTCATGCGCGCCGTGAGGCCGATCCCGGCCGGGTGGCTGCCATTCTGGTCACACTCGGGACATCGCTTCGTGTGCTCGGCCAGCACGATGAGGCACGGCTTTACCTCGCTGAAGCGGCGGGGATCGACCGGCAACGGGAAAATCCGGCGGGACTTTCCGGCGCTCTCAGGCAATTGGCGCTGATTGCGCTGGATTCAGGCCGCATGGCGGAAGGTCGGAAATTTCTGGATGAAGCCGTCGCCTCCGCTGCCGCCAGCGGCCACCGCAGGACCGAACTTGAACTTCGCTGGCTTCGCGCATCCCGCTTGGAAAATGCTGGCGGAGAAGACATGGAATCCCTGCACACCGCCGCCCGGGAACTGGGCGATCCCGGCCTCATTGCGCGGACGGCTGCACCGTTCCCGGCTGTTTCAGCCGCCGAGGCATGGCTTCTGGAACCTCCGTCCTCGCCCGCCACGGAAGCGCGGTCGGGGCTCGCCGTGGCCAAGGCCGCCATATTCCGCCGGGCGGCCCGCGAACTGTCGGCCGGCGATCCTCCCGCGGCCCTCCGGTTCTGGGAGCGCGGCCGCCGGAAACTCCTTCGGGACCGGATGTGGGAAACGGGGCTTTCCCGTCGCGCGCTGGAGCCGGTCCTTCTGCCCGATGGTGTCCCGGGTGCTGCCTGGCATGACCGGGTGGCAGAGGCGGTGAGTGCCCGGCGCAGATACCCGGTTGCCATGCCGCCGGGGGCGCACCCGGCGCTGGCGCTTCTCCGCGACAGTCCGGACTTTTCGCTGCCCGGAGTCGCTCCGGGTTCGGTGGTGCTGGTTCCGGTCGATCTCGATGGAGAGGGAGCCATTCTCTGGTGGACGCTGGACAGCCGCGGGGTGGATGCCTCGGAGCTGACGTTCGAACCCGGATCGCTGGCCAGAACCGTTCCAACCCTTGCCGAGACAGTTCGCTCACAGGGCCGCTACGAACCGGTATGGGATTCCTTCCGGGAGAAGTTCCTGCCCGGGAAAATCCGGACGCTGCTGGATACCCTTCCACCGGGCGCTGCCGTGATGCTGGTGCCTGACGGGCTGCTGGAGCAGCTTCCGGCCCCACTGCTGGGGGCCCGCCGGCAGGATGGAGGTGTCTGGTCTCCCCGGCTCGCCGTGTCGTCGCTGGGGGCACTGTGGGAACTGGAACCGGTAGCCGTCCGTCAGGAGTTCCGTCCGGACCGGAGTCGCATGGCCGGGGCGAACCCGTCACGGGTCCGGGCTGGCTTCGGGCTGGATCTCGACAGCCGGGGCGGCGCCGATTTCTTCGGACAGGAACGGACCGTGATCGAAACGCGGGGGCCTGCGCGGGGCTGGCTCCACTGCGCCGACCGGCTCAGGATTTCGCCGGTTTCCCCGGCCGGTGTTACCTGCGGGCCGGACCGGATTTCCGTGATCGAGAGCACATCCCTCTCGGCAAGCGTGATGGACGGTGGCGTACCGCCGGATTCGGTTACGGTTCTGGCGCTCCGGGCGCCATCACTCATGCGGGGCGCACGGAATCCGTGGGTGCTGCCTGGCTGGCGGCGGGGCGCAGTGGGCGCCCGGATCTACCGGCAGGGGTATGGGGCACTGCAGAAGGGGCAGTTGCCGGCTGCTGCCTTCCTCGGCGCGGCCCGTGATCTGGACGGGACGTATGGCCACCCGTTCGCCTGGGCCGGTACGGCGCTTTACGGACCAATTGCCTCCACCGGGGAATAATGTAACGTGAATCACCGAAATTGCCCGTTCCGGCAGGTTCTAATAGCGTCCGGCCCGAAGTGCCGGCTTCTTCCTGAAGGGGAAGCACGGGCAAGCAGGAGACAGTTCTGATGAGTCCGCTCAAATCCGCCGCCGTTTCGTTCGCCGTGGTCCTGTCCGGTTTCGTGGTTTTCAGCTTCCAGCTGGCCGCGGGCACGGATGCCGCCGACGAGCGGGGGCTGGTGACATATGTTCGCGGCGAGACGGAAAAGAAAAAGGCCGGAACCGATTGGGTTCCCGTGCCGGAGAAGTCCACCGTCGAATCGGGCGACACCATGCAGACCAAGCGCAAGTCCCGGGCGGAAGTTTCCATCGAATCGGGCAAGACGGTCCGACTGGACGAGAACACCATCGTCGATCTCGTCAAGCTGCTGGAGCAGGAACAGCAGAAGCGCGATATCCAGCTGGACGTGGAGCAGGGCCAGGTCTGGGCGTCCATTTCGGCGCTTGGCGCGAACGACGACTTCAAGATCAACTCGCCCTTTGCCGGAGCCGCCGTGCGCGGAACGGTGTTCAACTACGCCGTCACGGGCGACAACCTGAAGATCGACGTATTCAAGGGAGCGGTCGAGGTCTACAACCCGTTCAGGCCGATTGACGTGCCCAAACCGGGGCAGATTATCGTCGCCCCGCGTGACGTGCCGGGACCGCGTGACATTTCCCGCGAGGAGTGGACCAAGCTGCTCATCCAGACGCGCCAGTCGGTGACAGTGGGGCTCGCGGGCGGGCCGCCGCCCGCAATCGCACCCATCAGCGAGAAGACGCTTAACGATGAATGGACCCGGTGGAATCAGGGACGGGACGCCAACTAGCTTTTATCCGCTCGTCAGGTAGTCCAGTTCCGCCTTCAGCTCACGGGCCATGATGTCCTGGATGGCCTGCCGGATCTCCTTGCCCTCATGCAGCACCCGGTAGACCTGCTCCATGATGGGCAGCTCGACGCTTTCCTTCTGGGCGAGCATATAGGCCGAGCGCGAGGTTTCGACGCCTTCGGCCACCTGGTCCATTCCCTTGAGAATGCCGTCGATCTTGTCGCCCCTGCCGAGCCGAAGGCCGACGCTCCGGTTGCGCGAGAGCTGTCCCGTGCAGGTGAGGATGAGGTCGCCCATGCCCGTGAGTCCCGCGAAGGTGAGGGGATTGGCCCCCCGCTTGATGCCGAGCCGGGTCATTTCCGCGATGCCGCGGGTGATGAGGGCCGCCTGGATGTTGTTTCCCGCCCCAATGCCTTCCAGCGCCCCGGCTGCGATGGCGATGACGTTCTTGAGTGCGCCGCCCAGTTCCACCCCGACCACGTCATAGCTCGTGTACACCCGGAAAGAGGGCGCATGGAACCAGTGCTGGACCGTCCGGGCGATACGCGGGTTCTCGCCGGCCACCGTGACGACGGTGGGAAAACCCCTGGCTACTTCGAGGGCGAAGCTCGGCCCGGAGATGAAGCACAGGCGGCCATGCCGCTCGAACGGCAGGACATCCTGCATCACCTCGCTCATGGTCATGAGTGTCGTGGTTTCAATGCCCTTGGAAGCGATGACGACGATGGCGTCATGTGACAGGTGATCGCGGACCTGCTCGAAGACATTCCGAGTGAACTGGCTCGGAACGGCCCCCACGACCATCGACGCGCCCCGGACCGCTTCAGTGAGCTCCCCCGTGGCCCGGAGGCTGGGGTGTATGTTGACGCCGGGGAGGTATTTGGTCGTGTGGCGGCGGTTGAGGCTTTCCACCACGTCGGCGTCCCTGCCCCAGATACGGACTTCGTAGCCCTTGGACGCCAGCAGGTGGGCGAGCGCGGTCCCCCATGAACCGGCCCCCACCACTGCTACCGATTTTGGGGGATGGACCTCAGACGGTGGCACGCAGCACTTCCTCGAACGTGGTGACGCCCATGGCGAGTTTCTTGACGGCTGCTTCGCGGAGCGTGATCATGCCGTCATCAATGGAGGATTTGCGGATTTCCACCACGTCGGGATTGGTCCTCACCAGCTTGCGGATCTTGTCCGTCATCGGCATCACTTCATAGATGCCGGCCCGCCCCTGATAGCCGGAATAGCGGCAGGCCGGGCAGCCGATGGCCTTCTTGACCGGCAGCGGCGGCATGCCCTTGGCGGGCAGTTTCAGCTCCTCCATCTGCTCGGGTGTGAGCGAGGCCGCCTCGGCACAATCGTTGCAGACCGAGCGGAGCAGACGCTGGGCGACCACGCCGATCACCGTGGAGGCGATGAGGTAGTCCTCCACGCCAAGGTCCAGAAGCCGCGTCACGGCCGTGGGAGCGTCGTTCGTGTGCAACGTTGCCAGCACCAGATGGCCGGTGAGTGCCGCCTGGATGGCGGCCTGTGCGGTTTCGGGGTCGCGTATCTCGCCCACCATGATGATGTCGGGATCCTGCCGGAGCACCACCCGCAGGGCATCGGCGAAGCTGAGCTCGATCTTGGGATTGACGGCGATCTGGTTGAACTCCTCGATCACCATCTCGATAGGGTCCTCGATTGTCGTGATGGAGAGGTCAGGTCGGGACACCTCTTTCAGACCCGAATAGAGCGTTGTCGTCTTTCCACTGCCGGTAGGACCGGTGACGAGGACGAGCCCGTTCGCCGAAGCGAGCATGGACCGGAACTGCACCAGGTCACGCGGGAAGAATCCGAGGCTGTCCAGTGGCTGCAGGTAGGCGCTGGCGTTCAGAAGTCGGATGACCAGTTTTTCGCCAAATGCCACCGGGACGATGGAGACGCGCATCTCCACCTCCCGGCCGTAATGGGAGACCTTCGTGCGTCCGTCCTGCGGACGGCGCTTTTCGGCGATATCCAGCCGGGCGCGGGTCTTGATGTGGCTGACGATGGCATTGAGAACCGGGCGGGGAAGCTGGACGACCTCGTGCAGATGGCCGTCGATCCGCAGCCGGATGGATGCGCGGTCCCGCTTGGGCTCATAGTGGATGTCGCTTGCCCGCTGGTCGATGGCATAGGCGAACAGGTAGTCAACGATCCGGATGATCTGCCGGTCGTTGGCCTCGATTTCTGAGCCGGCCTTGAGATCGAACAGGGATTCCAGGTTTCCCAGGTCCACCGTCTCGCCCTGGAACTCGTGCTTTGCCTTCTCCAGTGATTGCCGGAGGCCCCAGAACTCGCTGATGACCTTGAGGATGTCCGAGCGCGAGGAGATCACGGGCCTGAATTTGCGGGAAAGCCGCTGCTCCAGTTCCTGCAGTACCGGCAATGCCGCCGGGTCAGGAATGGCCACGACGGTCACGCCGTTGTCATTCGACAGGGGTATGACCATATGCCGCTGGGCATAGGCCTTGGGTAACTGGGTCGTGACGAAGTTGGGGTCCAGTTCCAGCGGAATGATTTTCTTGTAAGGGATTTTGTACGTTTCGGCGAGAAACTGGGCTATCCGGTCCTCGTTCAGGTATTTGCCGGGTTGGGCGGGAATCTGGAGGTTCAGGTGCGCGACGATATCCACCGGAGAGGGCCGGGCTGCCTCGCCCGTGAGGCCCAGACGCGAATACATGGCGCTGCGTTCCTTGGAAATGGCATCCGCGAGCGTCCGCTCGCTGGATGTGATTTCACGCGCGGCCTCGGCCTCGATCAGCCCTCCCTTCAGCAGCATCTGGGTCAGGGCGGGCACAGTGATCCGGTTCGGAGTGGTCACGCTTCTTAAGGTACTCCCCCGGAGTCCGTGGGGCAACGGGGTATTCCCCTGCTTTTGCCGTTTCGGAACGGTGTGATAGCGTTGTCACCGGATAGCACAGCAGCAGGGCGAACCGGCGGCATTCTGAAGCGCCTATATAAGGGGATCGGCAAACCGATGAGCACCGCGTCAATGGCGAAAGACCAGCGCCCGTCCGTCATCTTCCTGGCGGTTGAACGCTCCGTCCCCGTCTCCAGGGCGAGCAAGGAGATACCGGCCGGCACGCCGAAACTGTGGGTCGAAGACGTCGAGAGTCTGGAGGAAACGCTTCAGCACGATTTCCCGGCGGCCGTGGTCATGGATCTCGATCATCTGCCTGCCAACACCAGGGGGCTTGCCAAGGTTCTCGCCAGCCGCAGTTCTCCGCACCGGGTGGTGGCAATGTATTCCCCCAGACGGCGTGCCCATAACCAGAAACTGGTCAAGGCATTCGGGGTGACGGAACTCGTTTCCAAGCCGATTGATCCCGATGCGCTGGCGCTGTCGGTGCTGAACTCGCTGGAACTGGTGGGCTCAAGCCTGCGTCTGGGCGACATGGAGGCCCGGCTTGGCCGCGCCTCCGACCAGATCGACAAGCTCTACCGGATCGGGACGGCCCTTTCGACCGAAAGCAACCTGCAGCGGCTTCTGGACATGATCCTGTTTGAGTGCCGGCGGGCGACAAGTGCCGACGCGGGCTCGCTCTATCTCATCGAGGAGGGTGAGCCCGAGGAAAACCAGAAGAACCCGCCCTTGCCGTACCGACGTGAAAAGGAGTTCCCGAAGCAGCTCCGGTTCACCTGCTCGCAGAACGATTCGCTCAGCATCCCGTTTGTCTCGTTCGCCATGCCGGTGAGCACGGCGTCCATTTCGGGCTATGTGGCTGCCAAGGGCGAGATACTGAACATCGCCGACGTCTATAGCCTGCCGGAAGGTTCGCCGTTCTCGTTCAACTCCGGTTTCGACAAGAAGTCGGGTTACCGTTCCGTGTCAATGCTGGTGGTACCGATGCGGAATCACCGGGGCGAGATCACGGGCGTCATCCAGCTCATCAACAAGAAGAAGAACTTCGCAACCATTCTCGACAAGCCGGAGGATACCCCCCGGCACGTCACGATATTCGACGATGCCGACAGCCAGCTGCTCCTGTCGCTGGCCTCGCAGGCGGCCGTTTCGATCGAGAAGGTGAAACTGATCGACGACGTGGAAAAACTGTTCGAGGCGCTGGCCCAGTCGTTCGCCGCCACACTGGAATACCGGGATACGGCCACTGGCGGTCACAGCTACCGTCTGGTCCAGTACGCCCAGACGATGGCCCGGATCATCAACGAGCAGACATCGGGGCCGTTTGCGGGGGTGAAGTTCAGCGACGAGGAACTCCGGGAACTCAAATACGCCAGCTATCTGCATGACGTGGGCAAGATCGCAGTCCGTGAGGCGGTGCTCACCAAGGCCCACAAGCTTGCGCCCGAGCAGATGGAAGCCGTCCGCCGCCGGTTCGAAATGCTCAAGTTCCAGCGGATGGAAGCCGCTTACCGGGCGGGGGATCTCAGGCCCGGCGACGAGCCGGCGGGAAAGGTGAAGGAAGACATCGACCGCATCCAGTCGGAAATCCTGCTGCTGATGGACATCAACAAGCGGGGGTTCGTTTCGGACGAGGAAGTGGCCAAGGTCCAGGAAATCTCGAAGCGGACGATGACCGACACCGATGGCACGGTAAAGCCGCTGCTCGGCGAATTCGAGGTCGAGAACCTGGTCGTCCGGCGGGGGAACCTGACCGGAAAGGAACGCGAGATCATCGAGAGCCACATTGCCTACACCTGGGAAATCCTGCGGAAGATTCCCTGGCCGAAGTCCCTCAAGAACGTCCCGCACATCGCTGGTTCCCATCACGAGAAGATCGACGGAACGGGCTATCCGCATGGCCTGAAGAGCGAGCAGCTTCTCACTCAGGCCAAGATTCTGGCGCTTCTCGACATATTTGAGGCCCTGACGGCCCGTGACCGTCCCTACAAGCCGCCCATGCCTATCCCGAAGGCGCTGGAGATCATCAAGGCGGAAGTGGATGCCAACCATCTGGACCGCGACCTGTTCGAGCTGTTCGTGAACAACCGGGTTTACGAGCAGTTCAAGGGAATGAAGCCGGTCAAGCAGATCGACTGGCAGGGGACGAACTGACCGGTGGCTGGCGCCGGATGGTCTTGTGAAAACGGTTGAGCTTTATGGCCGCCCCGGCTGCTGCCTTTGTGATGAGGCAGAAAAGGAACTGAAAGGGCTGGCGGCTGGTCTTGGTTTCCGGGTTCACAAGATCAATATCGAAGCCGACGCCCGCCTCCTGTCCGAGCTTGAAATCCACATCCCGGTGGTCAAAGTGGACGGCAGGGAAGTCTGCCGTTACCGGCTGGACCGGGATGCGTTGCAGAAGGCGCTGGCCATTGAGCCGTGACCGTGGTGAAGCTGATGACAGACGCAGGCAAAACCGAACCCAACGCTCCTGGCGCCCTGCCGCGTGAGGCCGAAAAGCCGTCCATTACCGGCTTTCTGGTGGTTCTGGGCATTGCCGTGGCCGTGGTAGCCGGCATGTTCCTCCGGTTTCCGAAGGACATGGACAACCGGTTCCCGCTGCCCGGCCAAGAGGCGCCGGTCTTTACCGGAACCTTCCTGACAGGCGAAACCTTCGATCTGGCCGCCGAACGGGGCAGGCGCGTGATCATCCTGAACTTCTGGGCCTCCTGGTGCGACCCGTGTATCAAGGAGATGCCCGACCTGGAGCAGCTGTACCGGCTGACCCGCGACAAGGGTGTGGAACTGATCGCCATCAACGAGGATGTCCGCGAGAGCATTGCCCGGGACTTCACCGGACGCCTGAACATCTCCATGCCGGTCATCTGGGACAAGGACAGCCGGATCGCCCGGCGGTACGGGACGTTCCGTTATCCCGAAACCTACGTGATTGATCTGGAAGGCAACGTGGCAAAGAAGATTTTTGGTCCGGTGGACTGGGCTTCCAGCGAGGTGGTGGATTTTGTCGTCAAGCTGGCCGAAGCCGGCGGGCGCATCGAGGGCAGTGATGACCCGCTGGTCGGCGGTTCCCGTGAGCAGCTTTCCGATCGGACCCGCGATGTACGCAGCTCGCCGAACTAGCCCTGTCCCATGAACAGGCTTTCGGGCGGGACGGAACGGTCCGTGAACCGGCGCTGGAAGGCCCGGACCGCCTTCTGGTAGATGCCACCGAGGCCCTGCCGTTTCCAGGCCAGTTTGGTCGCCTCCCAGTGGTCATCCCACGTCGGGATCCGGTGCTGGGGCACACGGGGCGGAATCCGGTCTCCTGAAGGCAGGCCCTTTGCGGCATCCAGCCCCACGACCATGCCCGAATAGCAGGAGTTTCCGATGGCTTCCTCGGCGACATGCATGCCCGGTTGCGGCTCGACGCGGTGGTGGCGGTCGCAGGCGGCCAGTATCTTTTCCCGCCAGGCGATCAGCTCGTCGTCGGTCAGGTGGTCGCAGCGGATCACCGGGCGATGCGTATTCCAGGTGTCGATATCCCAGTTCTGGACGCGGTTTTCCCTGAGGGCCTGCTCGCTGAGCGCCGACGGATAGGGCGTGGCGAAGGTCACCTGCACGTATTCCGGCTTCACCTTCTCTACCAGGTCGCAGGTCATCTGGAGATCGCTGGCGGTTTCCTGCGGGAATCCGATGATGAGGAACATCCACCGCTCGATACCGGCCTTGCGGCATCGTTCCATCGTTTCCTCGATCGCTTCTCGCGTCGTGCCCTTGCGGATTGCGCGGAGAACAGCGGGCGATCCGCTCTCGACGCCCCACATGATGGTCCGGAATCCGGCCTCGGCCATCAGGTCGAGCATCTCCTGGGTGGCAAACTTCGAGCACCGGCCCTGGCACTTGAATACAAGGTCGTTATAGCCGCGGGCGATGATCCCCCTGCATATCTCGGCGATCCAGGCGTTTTCCACCGGGTTCATTCCCGCCAGTTCGTCGTCGTAGACGAATATCTCCTTGAACCCGAGACGCTTGAGCTCGCCGATTTCGTCCAGCACGGCGTCCGCGGGCCGGAACCGGGTCTTCCGGTCCATGAACACGACATCCGAGCAGAAGGTACACTTGTGCGGGCAGCCCCGTCCCCAGAGCATGACCGCCTCGGGGGCCACGTGCCGGGGATGGTTCCCCAGGTAGCCATACAGTCCGGGTTCCAGGAGATCGCGGGCAGGAAAGCCGAAACGCTCGATCGGCTCCAGCGGAGTGCCCTCGATGATGCTGCCGGGCGCTGGACAGGACTGTTCGCCTTTCAGACCCAGTACCAGATCACGGAATGCCAGTTCGCCTTCCCGGGTAATGATCCAGTCGGGAGCGGCCTCTTTCATCGCCTGCTCCGGATAGGCAGTCACGTGCGGGCCGCCGATCACGATCCGGGTTTCAGGCAACTGCTCGCGGACAAACCGGGTGATCTCGACAAGGGCCTTGAAGCTGTATGTCGTGCAGGTGATGCCGAGAAGATCGGGCCGTTCTTCCGTCAGGCGGCGCAGCATCCCGCCAGCGGGAAGCTTCATGGCGTCGAAGTCGATCACCCACGGATCAGCGATATCACGGACCGCCTGTGCCAGGTACAGAAGCCCCAGCGGCGTGTTTTCCGGCACATGGACGTTGGTCGTCGGCGGGTTGACGAGAAGAATCTTCATCTGTCGGCCATCTTGGAACGATTCTAGGGGGAAACCCCCTCCGGCGTCCATGATCCGTAACACGGTGCCTCCAGAGGCCGCTAAGGCCCTTATGGTGACCGTTCCGGTGCTTGTCACGTCCCCGTCACACGGTTTCCATCATTCCGCCACGCGGCAGGCATAGGCTGCCCGCCGTCATCCGGTCTGCGGCCCCCTGTAGCCGGATGCGCGTCAACACTGAAAGGGAGTTACGGATGGACACCAGAAACAAGGTCAGGATTTGGCTCGTTGCGGGAATGGTTCTCGCGTTTTCACGGGCAGCCAGCGCAGGCGATTTCAAGGTCGAATGGAAGGACGGAATCAAGCTGAAGAGCGACGAGGCAAGCTGCGCCCTCGGCGGCCGTATCTATTTCGATGCCTACTGGATGAACGGCAACAGCGCGCTGGAAGGCGCGAACGGCCCGTTCGCTCCAGCCACAACGGCGACTCCGGCTACCCCGCCGTTCCCGGCTGTCCCGGCGCTGGGCGCCGTGGGCGGGTATCCATTCAAGGACGGTACCAATATCCGGACCGGCCGTCTCGATATCGGCTGCACGGTGTACAACCACTTTGAATTCAAGTTCCAGCCGAACTTTGCCGGTAACGCGGCGACGTTTGAAGATGCCTACATCCGGCTGAGAAAGCTGCCCGGTGATTTCAACGTGACCTTCGGCCACTTCAAGCAGCCGTGGAGTCTGGAAGAGCTCACCACCAGCCGGTTCATCACGTTCATGGAACGCAGCTCGCCGACCCTGGCGTTTGCTCCGAGCCGCGACATGGGCCTTGCAATCAGCAACACCAGCCTTCTGAACAAGACTGCCACCGCAACGGTGGGCGTATTCCGGGTAACCGGAGCCAACCACCGGGTGCCGGTAACGGCCTCGCCCGCGGTACCTGCGCCGCCCAACACACCGTCCCGGATCCGGCAGATCGACGACAAGGATTACGACCTGACGGCCCGGCTCACCTGGGCACCGCTGCTGGAGGACAAGGGTGCTGAGCTGCTCCACCTCGGTTTCTCTTACCGTCTTTCCGCGCCGCAGCAGGATACAGTGGCATTCAGCGCCCGGCCCGAGATCAACCAGGGCCCGGCCCTGGTCCAGACCGGCTCCATGCGGAGCATCGGCCCAGGCGCCAGTGCTACCAACCCCGGCCTGTTCGGACAGGGCGGTTTGGGTTCGGTCAGGAAGCTTGCCCAGTACTCATTTGAGTACGCTGCCCAGATTGAGTCGTTCTCGCTGCAGGGTGAATACATGATATCGCATGTATCCCGGCGCGGAATGGGAAACCCGTTCCTGTGGGGAACCTATCTCCAGGGTTCCTACATGCTGAATGGCAACCGGACCTACAGTAATGGAACATTCGGCCGGCCAGTCCTCAAGCAGATCGCCTTCAAGGACGGCGGGATTGGCGCCTGGGAGTTCGCCTTCCGCTGGTCGCACCTGAACCTGATTGATGGCGATGTGCCGGGCCGCTCGACCGCTGCGCTGGTGAACACGGCGCATGCTGACTCGCCGGCGGGCGAGAACCAGATACTCCCGCCACCCACGGCATCCAATCCGTACCCGTCGGTCAACGGCGATGGCGGCAAGCTGGACAACTACGCGTTTGCCGTTAACTGGCACCTCACGCCGAACTTCATGCTGAAGTCCAATTACATCTACTCGGTTGTGAGGAACACCGACTCGCTGACGCTCTACGTGCCGAAGGGTGCCCTGCACACCTTCCAGACCCGCTTCCAGGCGGACTGGTAAAACAGCCACCCCTGCACCCGCAAAGGGTGCATGTCCCTTATGTTCCATGGGCGCTCCGGGTTCCCGGCCCGGAGCGCCCGTTTCTTTTGGCGAGGCCGGATGAGGGTGCTTGCATGGCTAGTGCCGGACGGGGTACCAATGACCGCACATGGCCGGTCCAGCCAACAGTCCCTCCTATGGAGCGCCGATCGTCGTGTCGGTGCTGGTGGCCATCGCGGGCCTTGGAACCGGCGGTGCGGCGTGGTGGATGTTTACGTCATCCCAGTCTCCCTGGCGGCTTGGATCGCCGGGCTCCCCGGCTGAAGCCGCGCCGCCAGCCGCCGCCGTCCCTGCACAGCCCGTTGTTCCGGTCGAAGCACCGGTTCCGGTCCCTGAACCAGTCCCGGCGGCGCCAGATCCGGAACCGCCGCCAGTTGCAGCCGCTCCGGTCCAGAAATGGCCCCAGAAGGTGATTGGCCGGAAACTCAATCCGGCTGCCGCCTCCACCATCACTGTCCAGGGCAGCGAGACGAAACGGATGCGCTCGGCCGCCGTTGATGAACTGGTCCCGGCCGTGTTTTCAGGGCTTCCGGTGCCTGGCGGAATGAAGAATGTCCCGGCCGCCGGCATCTCGGCGATAAAGTCCGCCATAGACAGGGCAATTAGTGAAAGCACGGTCGAGGAAGCGCCCGAAGGGATCAAGATGGCATTCAGCGCGAACATGGCGGCAGTCCGCCAGACGCTCGCGGGCCGCGGGTTTCACGTCAATACCTCGTGGAAGCTGGAACTGAACGTGGTCCGGAACCTGTCATTCAGCTCCACCGAGGACGTTCAGAGATCGGTACGCAAGAGCTTCGAAGGGTCGGTACCTTATGCCATTGGCGGCGAATTCCGGACGACGCCGGAGCGGCTCGCCGCTGACCTCGAAAACCTGCGTGCCCGGATGGCGGACTTTCCCTACAAGGTCATTGTGAAATCGCAAAAGGTGGAGGGGGCGGCCGTCCGGCTGGATATCGAGGTCGTCAGCCCCTGACAGGTTGGCCTTTATCCAGTAGGGCCCGGGCGGCCTGATGCCCGCTCAGGGCGGCGCTCTCGATGGTCGCCGGAAGCCGTGTCCCGGTCCAGTCTCCGGCCAGATAAAAACCCTCATGCCGTGTCACCGGCCCCGGCCGTATGCCGTTGACGCCGGGGAACTGGGCGAATGTCGCCTCCCGGTCCTTGACCGCAACGGACCGGACCAGTTTCGCCTCGCGGGCCAGAGGGAAGACCCGGACCATCTCGCGGGCCGCATCGGCGCAAATCCTGTCGTTCGGCACGTCGAGCAGGGTCCGGGCGCCGCTCACAATCAGTGCGTAGTGGTGAAGCTGCGGGCTTTTCTCTCCCAGTATCCTGGGGCGGTTGAATACCCAGTGGATCGGGCTGTCGAGGAGCGCGACGAACGGGTCGTCCGTCACCGGGCGGTCGTAAAACAGGTTGACGCTGACGATCGGCGAGCCGGAAAGCTCCTCCAGCCTGTTGAAGGGCGCCTCGCTCCGTATTCCCTGGGGCAGCAGACTGAGCAGGGGATGTGCCGGCACGGCCGATATCACCCGGCCGCACAGGATGGTTTCCCCGCTCCGGAGCCGGACCCCTGCCACTTTGCCGCTATCGAACAGGATTTCGGACACGTGGGCCTGCGGGCGGAATTCGGACCCGCGAGCCGCGAGCCATGACTTCGCCCGGCCCACGTACAGATCGCTGAGGTGCGTGGCGGGTATGACCAGACGGGAGCCCTCCCTGGAGCTGAAGAAGGCGATGCGAAGCACTTCGCGGAGCAGTTCCGCGGAGGCGCGTTCGGGTTCCTCGTTCAGGGTGGCAATGGTGATCGGATCCCACAGGACCGTTTGCACCCGTCTGCTCTGACCGAGCCGTGTCAGCCAGTCGCGTACGCTTTCGTCGGCTCCGCCGGAGCCGCCGAACTGGATGGCCAGTCCCACGCGCAGGGTCTGGAACCGCTCGCGCCATGACAGCAGGTTGAAAGTGAGCAGCCCCCCCAGCAGATGCAACGGGGCGGGCAGGTTGAGCGCCCGCATCCGTCCGGGCCCCTTGCTGTCGCCGAGATAGTTCACTTCGAGCTGTTCCTGGAAGATCAGGTCGCCGCGTGCTCCGATACGTTCCAGAAACCGGAGCGTTTCGGCATAGCAGCCCATGAGAAGGTGCTGCCCGTTGTCTACCCGGATTCCGCTGGCCGGATCATTGAAGGACGACGCCCGTCCGCCGCCGTCGGCGCGCATTTCCAGAATGAGGGGCCGAAGGCCGCTGTCGGCCAGTTCCGTGGCGGCCGCAAGGCCAGCGATGCCGCCGCCCACGATGAGGACGTCCGGCGGCGGCACGATCAGGCTGCCTCGCGGCGCAGGTAATGGCGCGCCATGACTCCTGCGAGCGCCGAAGCCTTCTCCAGTGTGGTCAGTTTCAGGGGAGCGCCGAATACGTCGTACCCGGAGGCTTCCACCCGGTCGAGCACCTTCCGGTAAATGGCACCCATGATTTCGGCGGCCATGAGCCGTTTCGGTTCCAGCTCATGCTTTTCGCTCTCGGCGAGTTCGTAGTAGCCTTTCGCCCTCTTGCCGAACTGTTCGAGAAGCTTTCGCGTATTGTCCGTTTGCCGGCCGGCGAGAATGTCCGTCTCGGTGACTCCGAACCGGTCCATTTCCTGCCGCGGAAGGTAGATCCGCCCCCGCCGGGCATCCTCGCCCACGTCCCGGAGGATGTTGGTAAGCTGGAGCGCGACTCCCAGATGCTCGGCATAGTCCTGCGTTTTCATGTTTTCGTAGCCGAATATCTCGATGCAGCACTGGCCGACCGCGCTCGCCACCTTGGTGCAGTAGACATAGAGATCGTCGAAGGTTTCATAACGGGCGTGGTCGAGGTCCATTGCACATCCGTCGATGATCCGCTGGAACGGTTCGCGGCTCAGGTGGAACTGGCGGACGATTTCCTGGAGGCGGCGGCCCAGTGGGTCGAGGGGACGGCCGTTGTATATCTGGTCCAGTTCCTCCTCCCACTTGCGGAGTTCCTTGCGCTTGACCGCGGGATCACCGGGTTCATCGACAATATCATCCAGTATCCGGCAGTAGGCATAGACAATCTGCATCGCCTCACGTTCGGCCTTCGGCAGGAAGAAGAAGGCTAGCGCGAAGTTGGAGTTCCGGAACTGGTCGGTAGCGGCTGTATCGGCCATCAGGCAGCCTCCTTGGATACCGTGGCCGCTGCCAGCATCCGGCCGGACGGCAGGGCAGGGCGTCCGCCCAGGGGGAACAGGCCCCGCAGCAGCAGCTTCACCATGTCGGGCCCCGTGAGGACAGGGCGCCGGGAAAAGACATCGTACCCGGCCAGCCGGAGCCGCCTTCCGATGGCCGTGCCGCCAAGCCAGACCCACCGGAGCCACAGTGACAGGGGGAACGGAAGCATCGAGGGCAGGGGACGGCCCGCCTCGAAAAGCTGTGCGGCGGTCTGGTTCATTTCCTCCAGCAGGTTCCGGTAGCCGGCAGTCACCGGTCCCGCACGGAGTTCAGTCTCGGATACCCCATGGTGCACCATCCGGTCGCGGGGGAGATAGATGCGGTCGCGCTCGACATAATCCTTCGACACGTCCTGCCAGAAGTTCACGAGCTGGAGGGCCGAGCAGATGGCATCCGAACAGGCGTCGGCCCTGGGATCCGTGATCCCCCAGATGCGGAGCACGAGCCTCCCGACCGGATTCGCGGACCGGCGGGCGTAGTCACGCACCTCATCCAGGTTTTCATACCGGGACTTCATCACGTCCTGGCGGAATGCCGACAGCAGGTCTTCAAACAGGTTTTTCGGTAGGCCGAGTTCCCGGGCCGTGGCCGAGAGCGCGACAAATGCCGGATGGGATGCCCGGCCCTCAAACGCCAGCGTCAGGTGGGATTGCCACTGGTCCAGGTTGGCCAGACGCTTTTCGGGGGTCACACCGGGTTCCGGATAGTCCGGCTCGTCGGCCAGGTCGTCGGCGGTCCGTGCAAAGGCGTATACGGCAGCCACATGGTGCCGCCTGCGGCCGCCCAGTATCCAGCTCGCCACGGGGAAGTTCTCGTAGTGGCTTGCCGCCATGCGCTGGCACCACCGCCGGGCGTCTTCCACCGGGGGGACGGGAGCGGTCCATTCAAGCGGATACTGATGCGGATCGAGTGCCAATGCCGGTGCCGGAAGGGCCGCTCCTCACCGAAGCGTAACGTCCGGAATCTCCTGTGTGTTCTGGCGGGCCAGAGGGGCTCACTGACTGCTCAGTTAGTCGCCCACGGCCGGGAAATAACTGACTGCACGGAGCGGGGCAATAGCGTTCGCTGGCCGGATACGATGGCCGTCAGAGAGAGGAATCAGATGGTCTGGAGCACGGCGAGCGACAGGTTGCCGTATCCCACTTCGCCGCAGGAGGCCATGATCTTCATGAGGATATCGAAGGGGATTTCCTTGTCGGACGTGATGATGACGTCCCCCTTGAATTCAGTGCCTTCGATGCCGGCGGCCGCCCAGGCATCAGCCCGCTCGCGGGTCTTCTGAAGGGCGGCGACGAGGCCAGGAATGATGAAATCCTTCATGGCTGCCACGTCTGAAACGGCGGCGACAGCATGCCCTTCCACGGTGATTACCGATTCGGATACTGCCACCGCTACCGCGGCCTTGAGGCCCTTCTCGGATATGGAGTGGGGGAGACGCACGTCACCGGGGAGGCTGATCGTCGGGTCGGCGGAAAAGCTCTGGATGAGGAAGATCACGAGCACGATGAGAAAGTCGATCAGCGGAGTCAGCATGAGATCGGGAGCGCTCATGCGACGCCCGCCGGCCTTACCGCGCTTCAGGAATCCTTTTTGACCGCCTCCGCCGGATGGTTCCGGCATTGCTGCGCCAGCGCCCATTGCCTTTCTCTCCTACTGCCCTTCAGCAGTCGTTTCATTCCAGGGGGCCAGTGATATCGCGTCAAAGCCGTTTTTCACGGCGATATCCATTGTGCTGACCAGGTTTTCGTAGGGAATGCCCGGATCGCTGGCAATCACCACTTCCCGTTCGTTGGGGAAGTGCCCGCGAATCTCGGCGAGCTTCTCGCCGAGTTTTGCAGTGTCGTACTTGCCGTCATCCGTCTTGGGTATTTCAGGCAGGGCGCCGCCTGAAGCGGCGATGCCATACCCGGCCTTTTTCACCACGACCGTCAGTGAAAATGGCGGGGGTGCATCCTCGGCCGCCCCGGCTCCGCCGCCGCCCGATGATGGCAGGTTGATCTCGATCTGCGTGATGGAAACCCATACGGCCGACATGATCAGAAAACAGATCAAGACGCACAGCAGGTCAATGAACGGCATCAGGTTGACCGGCGCGTCCAGTGACTTGATGCCTTTGGTGTGCTTGCCCATCTATAGGGTGCTCCATTGATGTCCCACGGCTCCGCTATGGAGCCGCAGGTCATCCGAACCGGGTCAGGCCGCTTCCTTCTCGGCAATCCGTTCCAGGAAGTCCGAGACCGTCGCGGATACGGTTTCGATATCGCTGATAACGGCCGTGGTCTTTGAACTCACGATGGCGAATGACAGGAGGCACGGGATCGCCGTGCCAATGCCGAAGGCCGTGCAGTTCATGGCTTCCGAAATCGAGGCGGCGAGGATTTCTGCTTTCTTTGATGCCTCGGCGCCACCCACCGCGCCGAAGGCGCCAATGAGACCGACAACCGTTCCCAGCAGTCCGGCCAGCGTTGCAATGTTGCCGAGCATGGCCAGGTATCCAGTGCGCTTTTCGAGCTGCGGCATGTTGGAGATGGATGCAAGATCCATCGCTTCCTTGAACTTGGGGTCTCCCGACTTGAACTGCACGAGACCGGCGCGGAGGATGTTGGCCAGCGGGTGCTCGCGCTCCTGGAGCCACGCAATGGCGCCATCCACGTTCCGTTCCGAGAGGAACTTCTTGATGGTGACGAGGTATTCTTCCTTGCTGAACTTGGCCTTGATCCAGATGATGTAGAACCGCTCGCAGAAGATGGCGAAGGCGATAATTCCGGTGGCGGCGATGCCATGCATCATCCAGCCGCCCTCATGATAGTGCTCGCCCAGAAGCGCCAGAAGTTCCTTGATAGACATCGTTGTGTGACTCCTCAGTGGTATAGGGTCCGCGGCGTTCGCCGGGGAATTCTCCAGCCGAATGGGCCTGGTCGCAGGTCCAGTCCGCTTGCGCGTGTTTGACGGCCGGAAGTCGGGCCTTTATAAATAACCGGACCGGGTTCCGTCAATTGCCGGGTGCAAGGAAAATCGCGTGAGAATCTGCGATTTTAGGGGAACTACCGGCTCTGAAAGGCTGTCCAGATAGATGCATTCCGACAGGCAAAATCTTGTAATAACATTTCCGGTGAGGCTCGCACGAATGGCTGGAGCGGCCGTCGCCGTAGCCTTACTGATGGCATCCCCGGCCGCCGGGCAGTCTGCTCCGGCACAACAGAAGAAGGCCGCAAAAGACAGCAAGCCGAAGGCAGCGGCAGGCAAGGATGCCAAAAATGGCAAGGGCGCCTCGAAGGATGCCGCCAAGGCAACCGGCGACCGTCCGGCTCCCGGAACTCCGGAGCACGAGGAGTGGCTCCGGGTGAAATACCAGATCCTCAACATGTTCGGCCGCAACAACGAGTTTCCGCCCAAGGAAACCTGGAAGGATTATCCGCCGGTAACGGGCAGGGTCATGGTGGAGATCGCCTCCGATGCCCAGTCGGGACAGCAGCACCGGGTCCTGGCCATACATTCACTGGCCCATTTCCCGGAGACGCCATCGGCCTACAACACCTGCGACGCGATTGCCCGCAGCGAAACAGAGACAAAGTTCTTCCGGGATGCGGCGATGGGATGCCTTGTGTACGGCTATCCCGCCCGTGCCGTTCCGGCCCTGAAAGAAATCGCTTCTTCCGGTGAGCGGGGAATCCAGCTGTCGGCGGTGTCGGGCCTGACGCAGCTGAAAACGAAGGAAGCCGATGCGGTTCTGGAGAAGCTGCTTCCCGGCGTGTCGGAGCCGGTTGCGCGCCAGATGATCGAAAAACGGCTGAAGGAAGCCAGGGGCGGCTGAACTAGACCGTCACCTTCGATTTTTCCATCAGAAAGTCGATCACCTTCTTCTCGATCAGTTGTCCCCTGATCTGGCTGAGAGCGCCTTCCTTGTCCAGATAGGCGCGGAGCTTGTCTGCGGGCACTCCTGCCGATTCGGCCCGGCGGGCCACCTCGGCCTCGACATCGGTGTCGGTGGCCTCGAGCTTTTCCTTCTCGGCGATGGCCAGCAGCACCAGCGAGCGCCGGACGGCCTTGGTGGAGTCCTCACGCACGCTTTCCTTCATCTTCTCGAGTTCTTCCGGGCGCGGCTGCATTTTCAGACCCTGCATCTGGAACTGGGCATAGGTCCGCTGAATGTATTCCATGGACTGCGACTCGACGAGCGAGGGCGGCACATCGACCGGGTTCTGCTCGACGATCCGGTCGAGCAGCTTGCTGACCGCTTCGTTGCGCGCCCGGCTGGCCGCCGCCGCCTCCATGTCCTCACGGACCTTTTTCCGGAGCGCGTCCATCGATTCCATCTCGAGATCCTTGGCGAACTCGTCATCCAGCGTGGGCAGCACCCGCCGCTTGATGGCGTTACAGGTGAAAGTAACCTTGTAGGTCTTGCCCTGGATGTCGGGAGAGCCCCAGTCCGCGGGGACGGTGAGCTCGACCAGCCGGGTTTCACCGGTCTTCATCCCTTCGAGCTTGTCCGACAGGCCCGGAAGCTGCCCGGAGGCGCCGATTTCGATCTCCACATCCTTGCCGCCCGAGGAAACCTCTTTCTCGCCGATGGTGCCGGTGTACGAACCGACGAAAAACAGGCCGGTGCCCAGCGTCTGGTCGGCCTCGTTGGGGACCAGTATCGCGTGCTGCTGGCGCAGGTTCTCCAGCGTCTTGGCCACGTCATCGTCGGTGACGGCCTCTGCCTTCTGGGTGATTTCGATTCCGGTGTAGTTCTTGACCTCGAACTCCGGCTTGACCTCGAACTGGATGCTGAACTCGTAGTCGCGGCCCAGTTCCGGCTCCTTGGCATCCACGACCGGCTGGGAGATCGGCTGGAGCTTGTTCTCGTCGAAGGCCTTTTCGACCGTGTCGCGCAGGATCCGCTGGCGGACCTCATCCAGTATGGCGGAGCCGTACAACCGCTCGATGACGGCGACCGGGGCCTTTCCTTTCCGGAACCCCTTGATCTGGGCATACTTGCTCAGGTCCGTAATGACCTTCTGCCGCTCCTCGGCAAGCCGTTCGGCGGGCACGCGGATCACGACTTTTCGCTCGACACTGGAGGGACTGGAGATATCTACCTGCATGGGGTTCCCTTCGGAATGAACACGGCACGCGCCGGGCGGCGCTTCCCTATCCGGTCGGGGACCGGGTGACAAGAGGGGAGTCACGCTTGACATGTACCGGCCATTGGGCCGATATGGCGGCAGTTGAGATGCCGTAAACGGCTGGATAGAGCGGTGAAAGAGAAGAATACCCCCAAAGGACCCGTCCGCCGCCTGCTTGGCGCCATTAACAGGGCGCTCATCAAGCTGGGACACCTGATCGGGTCGGTCGTCAATCCGGTTGTGATGGCGGTGGTGTACCTGCTCGTCCTGGGACCGGTCAGCCTGTTGTCGCGGCTGTCGGGCGGCGACCCGCTCAGGCTGAAGTTCCGGTCCGATGGCGGAACCGGCACCTATTACGAAGTCCATCAGTCCACCAACGATTCTGTTGGCGCCTGCCGCCGGCAATTCTGAAACCAAGACCAGATGGAGCGGCGCCAACGGTTCAGGATATACGCCGCCGGCCTGCTGGGCCTGTTTATGCTGGCGACGTTCGGGCTGGCTGAATACGCAGCCCGGCAGATGCCGATCCGGTTCCACTACCTTCAGTTCGATCCCCGTGAGGGGAAAGTGCCCGAAGCCGGTGCCTCCTACGACTACGTGGGGCCTGGCTACCGGAACCGGATCAGTTTCAACAGCCGCCATTTCCGGGGGCCGGAACCCGCTCTTTCGGATGATTCGGTGCGGATCGCGTTTCTGGGCGACAGCTACACGCTGGCAGCCGAGGTTCCCTATGAAGCGAGCTGGCCGGTGATCACCGCTGGTCTGCTCGCCGGAGAACTGGGGCGGCCGGTCGAAAGTCTCAACTTCGGCGTCGTAAGCTATTCCATCGCCAATGTGCTGACGAGTTACGTCTACAGGGCGCGGGAACTCCAGCCACGTATTGCCGTTTATACGGTGTGCGGGAACGACTGGGAAGATGCCGATACGGCACGTGTTCTTGCTCCCGGGGATGGCGAAAACGTGGAACTGCTTCCGGTTCCCCGGCCGGGATGGTGGCAAAGGTTCAACTCGGCGGCGGAAAAACAGGTCCGGCTCTACAAGCTGGTCCGTTCCCTCCCCCGGATACTGGCATTCAACTTTGGCGGCAGGGGCCGGATGCCGCGCACATCGGCCGGAACGCCTGCCGAACGGATGCGTGTGTTTATTGATGCACTGTCGGAAAACCGGTCTCCGGAAGATCCGGAAACAGTCCGGCGAATCAGGAGATTCAACGCGATCACGGCCGAATGGGTTCGCCGTGTCCGTTCCGATGGAGCGGTCCCGTACGTTGTCTTTACGAATACGCTCAGGGACTGGCAGCGGCGCAGCCTTGCGGAGACGCTGGGTTCACTCGAAGTAAGGTATCTTGACCTGCACGACGAGGCGCTGTCCGATCCGTCCGGCTGGGAAAGCTGGCATTTCGACGTGGACGCCCACTGGAGCCCTCATGGCAACCGAAGGGTTGCGGAACTGGTTGCAGAACGGCTGTCGCCGGTAATGGACGCTCCGAAAGACGTGAAGTTGCGGATTGAGCCGGATAAAAGCCAATAAAACCGGTATGTTTGCGTAGTCTGGGTTACCTGTTCCCGTTGCCTGGATTTTCAGGCTACACAGTTGCCGGCGATATGCGGCCTGGGCAGCCGGACGGTATTTAAGGGAGTAGACGGCATTTCATGAATATTCTGGGAATCTCCTGCTGGTATCACGATTCGGCTGCCGCGCTGGTGCAGGATGGCCGGGTTGTGGGGGCCGCGAGCGAGGAGCGCTTCACCCGCAAGAAGCACGACGAGGAGTTCCCGCAGAATGCCGTCGAGTACGTGCTCCGTACCGGCGGAGTTTCCGTCAAAGACCTCGACGCGGTGATCTTCTACGACAAGCCGTTCGTGAAGTTCGAGCGGCTCCTCACGACTTATCTCGGGTCGTTCCCCTGGTCGCTACCGTCATTCGCAAAGGCGATGCCGGTCTGGATAGCCAAGAAGCTCTGGATCAAGAGTCTCATCCGCAAGGAACTGGACTACAACGGCGAACTGCTGTTCATGGAACATCACCAGTCGCACGCGGCGAGCGCCTTTTTGACCTCCCCGTTTGAGAAGGCAGCCATCCTGTGCGCTGACGGCGTTGGCGAATGGGCCACGACCACCTTCGGTGAAGGCGAGGGAAACCGGTTCAGGATCATCCGGGAGGTGCGTTTCCCGCACTCGCTGGGGCTCCTGTATTCGGCCTTTACCTACTATCTGGGGTTCAAGGTGAATTCGGCCGAATACAAGGTGATGGGACTCGCGCCATACGGTGAGCCCAAATACGTCGATCTCATCATGGACAACCTCCTCGACCTCCGCGATGACGGGTCTTTCCAGATGAACATGGACTATTTTTCGTACCACAAGGGTCTGCGGATGACGAACGGGAAGTTCGACCGGCTGTTCGGCCGCCCGCCCCGCCAGCGTGAGGAAGACCCCCTGGAGCAGTTCCACAAGGACATGGCCATGAGCGTCCAGAAGGTAACCGAGGAGGCCATTCTCCGGATGGCCCGGCACCTGCATCGTGAAACCGGCAAGGAAGACCTGTGCATGGCCGGCGGCGTCGCGCTCAACTGCGTGGCGAACGGCCGGCTGCTCAGGGAAGGCCCCTTCCGCCGCATATATGTCCAGCCTGCGGCTGGCGATGCGGGCGGGGCGCTCGGCGCGGCCCTGTTTGGCTGGTACACGCTGCTCAACAAACCCCGCACACCGGAGACCTTCTACCCTTATACGGGACCGGAATACTCCGATGAGGAGATCCAGAAGCATTTCGATGAAAAGCAGGCCCCGTACCGCAAGCTGAGCCGTGATGAACTTGTCCGTGAAACGGCCCGGCTGCTGGACGAGGAACAGGCCGTCATCGGCTGGATGCAGGGGAAGATGGAGTTCGGTCCGAGGGCGCTCGGCAACCGGTCGATTCTCGCCGACCCGCGCCGGCCCGATAACCGGGACCGGGTGAACCTCAAGGTGAAGTTCCGCGAGAGTTTCCGGCCGTTCGCACCGATCGTTCTGGAAGAGAAAGCCGAGGAGTGGTTCGATCTCCGGGGGCACAAATCGCCGTACATGCTGCACGTCTGCCAGGTCCACCCCCAGAAGCGGACGATACCGGCGGTGACCCATGTGGACGGTTCCGCCCGGATCCAGACAGTCTCGCGGGAGATGAATCCGCTTGTTTATGACGTGCTGGCCGAGTTCGACCGCCGTACCGGCTGCCCTCTGTTGATCAATACCAGCTACAACGTGCGATCCGAGCCGATCGTCAACTCGCCGGAGGACGCCTACCGGTGCTTCATGGCCACCAATATCGACTATCTCGTGGTGGGGCCGTATCTGCTCGACAAGCGGGAGCAGCCGGAGAAGAACCGGGTGGGCAAGGACTGGCTCGAAACCTTTGAGCTCGATTAACGGTGCGGCAGGAAGCCTTGCCACCCCGGCGGGACCGGAGTAATCCAGACGTCATGACTGATTCCAGCAACCAGACACCGGAAACCGGCAAGGAAGAGAGCCCGTTCGCGAAGGCGGGCGAGGGCGGCGGCTTCGTGCGGGATGCGAAGGAGAGGGCCGGTACCCTGGCGGAGTTCAAGGACTTCCTGATGGAGCGCAAGCTCTACTGGATGGCGCCCATCGTGATCGTGCTGCTGGCCATCGGGTTCCTGCTGGTGATGACGCAGGGCACTGCCGTCGCACCGTTTATCTACACCATCTTCTGAAATGGCCCGCGGAACTGCGCTGGCGGACGCCAATGCGGCGAAGCATCCCGTGCGGCGGCGGGTCCTTTTTGGTCTGGCCGCCATGCTGGGAAGCACGCTTCTCCTGCTGCTCGTGCTGGAGGGATTTTTCCGGATCGCCGCTCCCCAGGACGCGGCACTGTCCGTGGACACCAGCATCCGCATGATCGAGCCAGCCGGCCTGGAGAGTCCATACGCCGGTGATCCGGACCGGGGACTGGTCCTACGGCCCAATGTCAGGTTCATCAACTCTGCGCCGGAGTTCTCGGTCACAGTCCAAACCAATTCGGATGGTTACCGGGCCCCGGAGTTCGGGCCGCTTCTGGATACCGGCAAGCCGGTGGTGGTTGTCACCGGGGATTCGTTTGTGTGGGGGCACGGCGTGGAAGAGTCCGGGCGGGCCTTCGATCTGGTGGCGAATAGCCTTGGTGACCACATCTGGCTGAACCTGGGCGTGCCGGGGACCGGTACCGATCAGCATCTGCTTCACTGGCGGCGGCATGGAGAGGCACTGAAGGCCCGGCTCGTGGTCGAAGTGGTCTATCCCAATGACCTGATCGATATCCTCCAGGAGTTCCGGTATTTCCCCAAGCCCCGGTTTGTGCTGAACGGGGATGGTGGCCTGGACCTTGTTCCGGCACGGGAGAGCAGTCGTACGGTGCCCAGACTGCTTCCGGTTGACCGTTTCCTCAGAAACCGCTCTCACCTGTACGCGTTCTTCAAGGGCCGGTTGCGGAGTCTCCGCGCTTCCGGTGAAGCGCGGGGCCGTTACGATGACGTGCTGATGCTGTACCGGAAGGAACGCCCCGAGGTGCTGGACTCCGCGCTCCGGCTTCTCAAGGCCATCCTGTCCCTTTATGCTGCCGAAGTCCGCGCCACGGGGGCGCAGTTCGCGGTCGTGGTCGTTCCCCACAAGTGGGAGATGCAGACCAGTGGCCGTTACGTGAAGGATGACTGGGGGCGGACGGTCGAACTCATGAGGCTGAACCCGGACGAGTTCGACCTCTGGGCGCTGGACCGCGGGCTGAAATCCTGGGGAGCCGTGGAAAACGTGCCGGTGCTTGGCCTTCTGGAACACCTGATCCGCCGCGAGGCCGGAGACACCTGGGTATATTTCCCAAGGGATGGGCACTGGACGGCCGCCGGAAACCGGATCGTGGCCGAGACATTCGTCAGCGAGTTCTGGCCCGGACTCCGGCCGCAGCCAGTGGAGGAAGGCCAATGAAGTCCGGTTCCCTGCAGGTAAGCGGCCGGCTGCTCGAATACGACATCAGCGGGCCGGCGCATGATTTCGGCTTTGTCTTTGTGCACGGGCTGGGTTCGGACCGCCGCGGCGACAAGGCCCGCTACTTCGCCGAATTTTTCGGCCAGCGGGGCTTTGGCTATGCGGCGCTCGACACGACCGGTCACGGGGGTTCCGAAGGGGAAATACGCACGCTGACACTGACCCGGCAGATTGACGATCTGGCGGGCTTTCTCGGCTACATCCGCCGGAAAGAAGAGTGGACCGGCCGGGTGGTGCTGATCGGCTCCTCGCTCGGCGGGCTCACGTCGGCCTGGACGTCCGTCGAGGAGCCAGAGGGAATCGCTGGTCTGGCACTGATCGCCCCGGCCTTCCGGTTCGTTGACAACATCATGGCGGGTGTCGGTGAGCGCCGCGTGCGCGAGTGGCGCGACACCAACAGCCTGCGGATCGAGAGCCCGTGGCTCAAGCTCGATTTTACGTGGGATCTCGCCGCCGACTGGCAGGGCTACGGGCACGACTCCCTGGCTTCCCGGCTGAGGGTGCCCGCCCTCATCCTGCACGGAACGAGGGACGAGCAGGTGCCGGTGGACGATTCCCGCCGGGTGGCTGCCGCCTCTGGCGGGCGGGTGAAGCTGGTCGAGATTCCCGGCGGCGACCACCGCCTGACCGACCACAAGGAGAAACTCGCCCAGGAGATACTCGCCTTTGTCCGGCGTGAGCTGGGGTGGCCCGAGCCGTCGAGGGCGGGCTAGAATCCCGGCCGGAATGTTCCGAAGCTTTCGTCAGTCCCTTATCCGGTATTGCTGGACCGTGCTTGCCGTCTGGCTCGTGGCGCTGCCGGCCGGCGCCCAGATGATCGGCCCGGGACTGGCACCGGAAGAAGCTCCCCCACGGATAGACAGTTCGCCGCCCGGCGGGGTGTACGCCGGCGATGCACCGGACACGGATTTCCCCTACGTTGCTTCCACGCATGAGGTGCATACCTGGATGGGGGATGGAAACGTGCGGATCATCGATGTCCGCCAGTCCTATGACTACTACCTGGATGGCCATATCGACGGATCGGTGAGGATGCGGTGGACCGATTTTGCGGGGTGGGGCGAGGACGCCGAACCCTTCCTGAATCCGGACGGGCGCGTCGCGCACGACCACAAACGGAAAGAACTGGCGGTTTCACGTGCACGGCTCACGGTCCCGTCAGTCAGGGTCATCGTCGTCGGAAGCCCCGAGCGGGATTGGGGTGAGGCGGCCTATGTCGTTTATGCGCTCCGGCAATGGGGTTATCCGAACGTAGCCCTGATGGACGGCGGGGTTCCCGCCTGGAAATTCGACGGGCGCCCGTTCACGCGGTCATGGAGAACGCCGCCGCCTGCGGACGTGCTGGAGTATCCGCCGGACTTTTATACCCGCCAGACCCTGACGGCCCCGGATGTGGACCAGATCATTGCCACCGGAACGGTACGGCTGGTTCTGGACACCCGGACCTTGGGCGAGTTTGAAGGGAGACAGACTTCGTCTCCACTCCCTGTGAGGGGCCGGATCGGTGGCGCTAAACATCTCGAATGGACGCTGGTCTATCCCCGCATGCGGTGGCCTTCCGGCCAGTGGCTTTCAAGGGAGAAGATCCAGTCGATCGCAGTGGAACGGGGGATTTTCCCGGACACGCCGGTGGTCGTCTATGACTCCTGGGGGCTTCGCTCGGCTGCCGTCTGGCTTGCGTTGAGGTCAGCAGGTTACCGGAACGTCCAGCACTTCCCCGGCGGTTTCGCCGAGTGGACGGCCTATCCGGGCTACCGGATTGAAACCGGCCCGGCGTCGCCGCGCTAGCGGGCGTAGGCGATCCGCTTCATGCGGTTCAGGATATTTTCGGCAAGTTCGGCGACCGAACCCCCCTCGATCGTCTCCCGTCCGGGCGAGGGATACTCCCGTTCGAGGTGCGCCACATGGAGCGGGCCGTTCCGTCCGGCCCTGATTGTCACCAGAAGGTCCGCCACGGGCGGCTCGGCGGCGTTCTCCTCCAGCCGGGCCTCGGGGAGCCGGAGGCTTTCGTAATCCGTCTCGCGCAGCAGCAGTTCGTCGTCACTGGAGGCGAAGTCGCGGACTGTTTCGCGGAGTTTCAGGGCCAGTTCCGGCGGGGCTCCGTCCAGCGGGAGGAAACCGCTGATCCCGGCGATCGGGGAGCGCATCCCCGGCGGCGAGAGGCGGTCCAGCGAGGCGCGGATGGACGCGGCCGCCGCCTTGGGCGAAACATCCGGTTCTATCCGTACCGATCCATGGTCCAGAAGAACCAGCCGGCAAAGGTCAACCAGCGTGACCTCCATGACCGGCTTCATGGCGTCGCTGCCAGCGAGCCGGCCGATCCGGACGCCGATGCCGCGGGCCTCCCGGGAGATCTCGCGGAACTGGCCGCCGGTCCCCGCGGGAGCGGGGTCCGATTCGCCGATGATTGCAGCCTCGCGGAACTGCGCCATGAGCGCCAGGACTTCGGGCGCATCCGCGGCGGCGGGTTCGGTTTCCAGTACCGACCGCCACTGGGTGCAGGGGCCGGAGGCCGCCCTCGGGGCGGCGGGCGGCCAGACAGGCTGAATGCGTTCCGGCTCTGGCGGCGGCCAGACGTTGTTTGTGACGGCAAGGCCCGCCAGCGCCGCCATCAGCAGGAAAAACCAGTTCCGGGCGAGAAAATCCTTCATCCGCGTGGATAGTTAGCACAGCCCCGCTTGAACGGAAGTCTGCCGCCAATTAAAGCCGGGGCAGGGAAAGAGGTTCCTTCCAAGGATGGCCCGCCGCCAGCGGAAAATAGCTCCCAGCCTCCTGTCGGCCGACTTCACGCGGCTCGGCGAGGAGGTGCGCGCCGTCGAGGCGGGCGGAGCCGACCTTATCCACTTCGATGTCATGGATGGCCACTTCGTCCCGAACATCACCGTAGGCCCGCTCGTTCTCGCCGCCGTCCGCAAGGTAACGAAGCTGCCGCTCGACGCGCACCTCATGATCGAGAATCCCGACGTCTACATCCCCGAGTTCGCAAAGGCCGGAGCCAACCGGATCAGCGTCCACGTGGAGAACACGCCGCACCTCCACCGCACGCTCCAGCTCATCCGCAGCCACGGCGCCATGCCGGCGGTGGTGCTGAACCCGGCGACGCCGCTCGCCGCCCTGGAGCACCTGTGGAGCGAGATCGGCATGGTGCTCCTCATGTCAGTCAATCCCGGCTTTGGCGGCCAGAGCTTCATCCCCTCCGTGGCGGAGAAGATACGCAGGTGCCGGGAACTCATTGACCGGCACAACCCGGCCGTCGAACTGGAGGTGGACGGCGGCATCAAGGCGGACAATGTGGAGCAGGTTTGCGGCGACGCGGTGGACATCGTCGTGGCCGGTTCGGCGGTATTTGAAAGTCCGGATTATTCGTCTACGATCCGCCGCCTCAAAGGGGCCGGCTGACGGCCGCCCGGCCCGGCCGCAGCGCGGCAGGGTCCATCCGGAAAGTTTCTTTCGGGCTGTAGCGCAGTTGGTAGCGCGCTTGTTTCGGGAGCAAGAGGTCGAGGGTTCGAGTCCCTCCAGCCCGACCAGTTTCCCCCCCCCATTGACCCTTCGCCGTGACATCGCGCATGGATAGGCCATGCCGCCCGGTCCCAAGCCGTTCACACTTTTCCAGAAGCTCCTGCGGCTTGCGGGGGCCTTTCTCCAGTGGCGCAGCATCGGCGCGGAGCGGCGCGACCTTTCGGGGCGCACGATCCTCGTGACCGGCGGCGCACGGGGGATCGGCGCCGAGGTGGTGCGGACACTCGCCCTGTGGAACGCGCAGGTAATCCTTGCCTGCCGGGACGGGGCGCAGGGTGAAAAACTCCGTGCGGAGATACTCGCGGAGCATCCCGGCGCCCGGATCACGGTACTCGACGGATCCGATACGGCCGACCTTGAGGGGATGGTCCGGCTCGCGGGCCGGGTGAAGGACGCCCTTGGCGGCGGGGCGCTGGACGGCCTTGTCCTCAATGCCGGGATCGCCGGGCGGCGCTGGGGCACAAGCCCTCAGGGGCATGAGCTGCACGTCGCCACCAATGTGCTCGGCCATCACCTGCTGGCGAATCTTCTGCTTGACGATCTTGCGAAGTCCGGCGCGGGCCGGATCGTTCATGTGACCGGCGACATCTACGTGCTCGCCGGGGACTGCACGCTGGATTTCCGGTACAAGGACCGGCTTGCCACCCTTGCCTATGCGCGCTCCAAGCTGGGAGTGTCGTGGAATGCCCTCTCGATGCAGGAACACGTCGCGGCGCGGCGCCTTGCGGTCAGTTGCGTGGCAGTCCACCCCGGCGTCGTCGCCAGCGGACTTGTGAACGGAGGAGAAATCCTGAAGCGGCTCTTTCTCATCACGCCCGCGAAAAGCGCCCAGAGCATCGTTCATGCGCTGACCGGCGGCGGGATCCGGGGCGGCGACTACATCCATAACGTCCGGGGGAAGATGGCGCTGCCAGCCAACGACCCGGTGCTCCAGGAGGAAAAGCGCCGCCGGTTCTGGGACGAATGCAACCGGGCCTGCTCCCCGTGGCTTTGAGCCGTCGTGAACCCGGACCTTCAGGCACTCAGGTTGTAGCGGCGGCGGGCGAAAGCGGCGAAGGTGGAAGGGCTGCGGCCGAGCAGGAGGCGCAGCACCTGGCTGTTTCCGATGAAGTCGTGGCGGTCGTACCACTCGTTCACGACCTTGAAAACCGACATCTGGTGAAGGCTGTGCTCCCGGTCGTAGTCCCCCAGGATGAACGGCATGGGCTGGCTGTAGTTGTGCTGGAACTGCATCGCCTTGAACGGGCGGGCGAACGCCTCCGACAGGGACCGGGCGATGTCGTGGGCCGAAAGGTTCTCGCCGCTGCACAGCTCGTAGGTCGCCCCGTAGTGCGTCTCGCCTTCGGTGATGACCTTCACCAGCACGTCGGCCACGTCGTCGAGATCGACGAGGGCCTGGCGCCTGTCGAGATTCCAGCCCAGGAGAAACATCGACTGGTGGGGGATGACGCCCCAGGCGACCATCTGCATGTAGTCGGCCGGCTGGAGGATCGTGAAGTTCATGCCCGACTCGACCAGTTTTTCCTCGATGTCGCGCTTGATCTCGTGCTGCGGCAGCCCGGTGAGAATCGGATGCAGCACCGAGCTGAAGATGAAGTGCCGGACGCCGGCCCGCGCCGCCTGCCCGATCATGTTGAAGCCCATCTCCCGCTCCTTTGGATGGAACGAGGGGCCCACATGATAGACGGCATGGACACCCTGCATGGCCCTGAAGGCATCCTCGGCACTGCAGGCGTCGCCGACGACGACTTCCTCCGCTCCCAGCTCCTTGGGCCCCGGCGGCGGACGGTCGACGCGGCGCATGGCTCTCACCCGGAAGCCCGCCTTCGCCAGCCGCGGAATGACCGAACGCGCCTGGTTGCCGTTCCCAGCCGTCACGAGAACCGTCTTGCCTGCGCTGGTCATGGGTGGTTCCTTAACCCGTCTTCTGGTTCCAGGGAAAGTGGGAAAACTGCCACGGCACCTACTTACGTGTATAATAAATATATTAAAAACATATATTAACTATATGATATAACTATGTAAAATATGAGTGTCATATCCTGTCATATGTATCACTTACGGTATAGGCATGGACGGCACGGGGGCGCTGTCCAGAACCTAAGCAGGAAAGGCACCACGCCATGAGCATCAGCACTACCGCCGCAAAGGCAGCCAGAAAAGTGGATGAAGCCATCGTCCCGGCACCCGCACGCCTCACCGTGATCGGTCACGGGGACGCGGAGGGCCGGGCACGGATGGCGGTCGCGCACCTCCTGCGCGAGTCGGCCGGCCGTCGGCCGATGATCGTCGCCTTCTTCACGAGCGAGAAGTTCCGCCGCGCCTTCGCGGCCGAGTTCCAGCGGGTGACGGGCGGCGAGGGCCGCCTGCTGATGGAGAACGCCCGGAGCCGCCGGATCCGGGACCTGGAAGGCGTGGCCCGGCGGGCATGGCTTTACGGGCGGCTCGGGGCCACCGGCATCGTGGCTGAAACTGGCCGCGACGAGACGGCCGCCAACGTGATCGTCCAGCTTGGTCCGGTGGTGGGACGCCACCACGTGCCGGTGACGGTCGTCCCCGGCGAGGCGCTTGACGCCGAGTTCGCCAACTCCTGGCGGGTCGCCTACCTGTGCAGGCAGGCCGAGAGCCATGCGGCCACCGGCTTCAGCGCCGAGCAGGTGGAGCGGATCCGCCCCGGCACAGAGCTGCCGCACCGTCCGGAAGGCACGGCGCTCGCCCCCGCCTGCGAGCAGATCGCCGACGGCATCACGCACCTGCTGGCCGTCGGGTTCGATACCCCCCAGCTCGGCCTCGGATTCTAGTTTTCTGCTTCCTCAACCGGTTCCTTCTGCTCCACTGTCCTGGGGCGGGAGCCCACTCTCCCTCTCCCGAACACCCCCGGCGCCGATCCGCCGGGGGTGTTCCTTGACTCTCAAAACGGGACAGGGGTATAGGCGTGGGCCTTCAGGGGTGGCCGCCAGCTTGCGGATACCGGCGCCCGGCCGGAAAACCTCTGGAGAAACAAGGAGTTCACCCACATGGCCAAGGCCACCGCCGCGCGCAAGACAGCCCGTTCGGCAGCACCCCGCACCCCCAACACCGTCAACCTCGGCAAACTGACGCGCACGGCCAGCGACGAGAAGAAAAAGCTCGGCAAGCTGGCCATCCTGCTGGTGGGCTGCAACGGGGCCATCGCCACGACCGTGCAGGTGGGGATCGAGCTGTTCAAGCGCGGACTGGCGGACGCCGATGACAAGCACGGCATGCTGTCGCAGACCGGCACCATCCGTATCGGCGCACGCGACAACTTCGCGAAGATCAACGACATCGTGAGCGTTGCCGATTTCGGCGACATGGTGGTGGGTGGCTGGGATATCAACCGGATGGACGCCTATGAGGCGGCCCGCTACGCCAAGGTGCTCGATCCGGCGCTGGTGGACCAGGTGAAGGGTGCGCTCAAGGGCCGCAAGCCGATGCCGGGCTACTTCGAGAACGCCTATGTGAAGAACCTGAAGGCCGACATCCAGATCAAGGCGAAGAACAAGATGAAGGCGGCCGAGCAGATCATGAAGGACATCCAGACCTTCATGAAGAAGAACCGCTGCGACCGCGCCGTCGTGGTCTATGTCGGATCGACCGAGCGGTACCACGAGGTAAAGCCGGTGCACCAGACGCTGGCCGCGTTCGAGAAGGGACTGGTGAAGAACTCGCCCGACATCGCCCCCTCGCAGGTTTACATCTACGCCGCGTTCCGGCTGGGCGTGCCGCACCACAACTTCTCGCCGTCACAGGGCGCCGAGATTCCGGCCCTGCGCGAGCTCGCCCGCAAGAACAACGTTCCGTTCAGCGGCAACGACGGCAAGACGGGCCAGACCTGGATGAAGTCGGTCATCATGCCGGGTTTCAAGGGCAAGGAACTGAAGATCATGGGCTGGGCCAGCAACAACTGGATCGGCAACAAGGACGGCCTGGTGCTCGACGAGCCCGGCTCCTTCCAGACGAAGAAGAAGTCCAAGTCGAACCAGGCGGCCAACATCCTGGGCTACGAGATCGAGCAGCCGGTTCTCATCAGCTATTACAAGATCGCCGGCGACGACAAGCACGCGCTGGACCGCGTCGATTTCCAGGGGTTCCTCGGATACCCGATGATCATCGACTTCTCGTTCTTCTGCCGCGACTCGATCCTCGCCGCGCCGATGGTGATCGACCTCGCCCGGTTCCTCGACTGGGCCCGCCGCAAGGGAATGGGGAGTGTCCAGGAATGGCTCGGCCTCTACTCCAAGAGCCCGCAGCCGGTGGCCGAGGGTGTGCCGGTCCAGCACGACTTCTTCGTGCAGCGCGAGAAGTTCGAGAACACCATCCGTGAACTGGTCGGCGCGCCGATCATCACCCACCTGGGCGACGAATACTGGCAGCGCGGGAGCTGACCCGGAGAGGGCAGCCGCCGGATGGGCAGGTTCAGCGAGAAGTTCGGCCGGGGCGGGTTCACCACCTCGGTAGAGCTGACGATTCCGCGGGGCCCCGACCTCACGAAGACGTACGCCGAGTGCGAGCAGTATCTTGCCCGTTTTGATGCCCTGAACCTCACCGATTCGCCCATGGCCCGGCTCAAGATCAATCCGGGCATGGCGGCACACCTCATCCAGCAGAAGTTCGGCTGCGAGACGATCATCAACTTCTCCTGCCGTGACCGGAACCTCATCGCCATCCAGTCGGACCTGTTCGGGGACGATGCGCTGGGAGTCCGCAACCTCCTCCTGGTGACCGGCGATCCGCCGAAGATCGGCGATTTCCCGAAGGCGAAGGCGGTGTTCGAGTTCAACTCGGTGAAGCTCGCCGCCGCCATCTCGCGGCTCAACCGGGGCGAGGATTTCGAAGGCGGGAAGATCAACCGGGCGACGAGCTTCCGGATCGGCGTCACGGTGAACCCGGCCGCGCCGAAGCTGGAGGCGGAGATGGAGCAGCTCCACCGCAAGCTGGAAGCGGGCGGCCAGTTCGTCATCTCCCAGCCCGTCTATTCGGTGAAGGCGATGGAGCGGTTCCTGAAGGCACTGGAGCCGGTAAACGCGCCGGTCATCCTCGGCATCCTGCCGCTCAAGTCCTGGAAGTTCGCCGCCTACATGGGCGAAAACGTGCCGGAGATTTCCGTCGCCGCCGAAACGCTGGAACGGCTGAAAAAGGCCGGTTCACCGGAGGCCGAGTCCCGCGTGGGACTCGAAGTGGTCTGCGAGATCGCCAAGCCTCATTTGAAGCGGTTCCGCGGCGTTCATGTCATGCCGCTCGGCCGCGTGGCGAACGCCACCGGCGTTCTGGACCGGCTCGGACTCTAGGCGTACCGTCAGGGCGTCAGATCACCATCGTCATCATCGTGGCCGGTATCGGCCGGATCAGGGTCAGCCGTCCCGGCCTTGTCCGGTCCTGCCCCCGGTTTTTTCACACCCTGCTTGGCCAGCATGCGGACGAGGCCCGCCGGTATGCGGAACCCGTAACGGTTCGCCTGTTTCACGTGCTCGTTGGCCTTCTCGTCCTCGCCCTTGCGGAAATACAGCATGCCGAGGGACACATGCGCCGAGGCGAGCCTGGGGTTCAGGGAGAGGGCATGGTGGAGCCGTTCCTCGGCCTCGTCCATCCGGCCTTCCCGGTACAGCGACGAGCCGTAGTTGGCGTGCAGCCGTGCTTCCTCGGGATCCAGGTCGAGGCCGCGCTGGTAGCGGGCCCGTGCGGCCGCTTCGTCCCCGGCGTTCTTGTAGAAGCCGCCCCAGTTGAGCAGCAGCCCGGTCGAAAGGCCGTACCGCTCCTCGCAGGTCTGGAACATCTTCTCGCCCCGCTCGACCATGCCCGGCTTGCGGGACCGCACCGAGGCGGCTTCGAGACAGGCATCGACGCCGTAGTCCAGCTCCAGGGCCTTCTCCAGCAGCGACAGCTTTTGCTCCTGGTCGCCCTTCTTGTCGATCTTCCGGGCGAGGTTGTAGTACGACCGTGCGCCGAGCGGGACGCGGCCGATATCCGCCGTCAGCAGGCCGATGGATGACGACCACTCGCGGTTCCGTGCCTGTGCCACCGGCACATAGAACGCCAGAATGGCGACGGCCGCCACGGCGAGGAGGGCCGGGCTGCGGCCCTGCCGCGAGACGAACCATCCGGCGGCTCCGGCCACAAGGCCGGCCAGTGCCAGCGACGGCAAGTACAGGCGGTACTGGAAGGCCATCACGAGGTTCAGGAACGAGCTTTCCACGGAAGCGAAGGCGAGGAACGACAGGACGCCGAATGCGGCGAGCGGGCTGCGCCTGCGCAGGGCGATGGCCCCCGCCACGGCGCCGGCCCAGGCAAGCCAGGCGAGTACCGTCGTCGCCGGATCAAGCAGGCCGCGGGACACCGGGACGGCATATTCAAGGTGCAGACGGCCCAGCAGGGGAGCCAGCCACAGCGATACGTAGTGCCAGAGCACACGGCCCTGGGTCATCACCCGCTCGACCGAGTTGTAGTCGCGGTTGGCAAGCGGATCGCCGGCCGAGGCCCAGTGGACCGGGGAGGCCTGCATGTAGAAGTAGAACAGCACCGCCGGGGCCGCGGCCATGACCGTGATGAGGGTATAGCCCGCCGCGCACAGCTTCCGTTCCGGCCTGAGGAGCCATTCGTAGAGCACGATCACCAGCACGGCCGTCGCCGCGATTTCCTTGGAGGCCATGCCGAGGGTGAAGGCGGCAAGGGCGGTCACGGCGAATACTATCTTGCCCGATTCCCTCCACCGGACCCAGCTCCACAGGCAGATCACGATGAAGAGCGTCGCCATGAGCGCCATGCGCTGCACGGTGTAGCTGACCGCCGCCGTCTGGACCGGGTTCAGTGCCCACATCGCGGCCCCGAGCAGGGCCGAGCCGTCCCGCACGAGGGGCGTCCAGCCAGGCGCATGAACCCGCAATAGCGTCCTCAGGAGAAGGAACACCATCACGGCTGCCGCCATGTGGATACCGATGTTCGTCTTCAGGAAGGGTTCTGCCTTCCACTCCACCTTGCGGCCCTTCATGCTGAGCTGCTTGGCGTTGAGTGCGAAGGTCACGTACGGGAGGGGACGGTATTTGGCCGGGCTCTGGAGTGCATACGACTGGATGGAGCCCTTGCCCTGGACGACGGCGGCGAGCCTCTTGTTCTTGGTGATGTTCGGCAGATCGTCGAGATGGAATCCGCCGGGAAATACCGTTGACCAGGCAAACCACACAAGGCCCAGCAGCACAACGAGTCCGCCCGTGATGAGCAGCCTGCTGCTTTGGGGCTGCGATCCGCCTGAACCTGATTCGGCGGGGCCGGCGTTTTCGTTCGCCGTCTCGTTGACAGATTCCGGTGCCTGTGGTCTATTCACGCCGTCGTCGAGAGGGGAGTTCGTTTCCAAATGAGTACACCTGTCAATGCGCATATTACCGGGGTCGTCTGGAAGATCGTCGTCAAGCCGGGCGATCAGGTTTCCGAAGGCCAGGAAGTCGTGATCCTCGAATCCATGAAAATGGAGATGCCAGTCGAGGCCCCGTGCGCCGGGACCATATCGAAAATTCTCGTGAAAGAAAACGATTCCGTGAAGGAAGGCGACCCGGTTGCCGAGATCGACTGACGGCCGGATGAACCGGATTTAAGCCGGGCGGGGGAGTCCATCATTAATTCTCCCGCATCTGGTTCCCATTAAAATGCAGCTATACTGGACGGCGGACGTAACCAACGTATGCCGTCTTCAGTTCCAGCCCGTCCGGGGGTGGTCATTCCCGTCTGCGACGACCTTCGCGGCACGGCCCGGCTGGTCCGGGCCCTGCTTGCGGGGAGTCTCGTACCGGCGAGGATCGTCTGCGTCGATTCGTCGGCCGCGCCGGACCTGTACCGCCTGCTGGTGACGGTAATCGCTCCGGAAGCCCGGAAGGCCGGTTCTGATTTCACCGTGATCCGGCTGGAGCCGGGCAGGTTCAACCACGGCTGGACACGCAACCTCGGAATCGCCCTGTGCGGGGCCGAACTGGTGGCCCTTTTTTCCCAGGATGCCCTGCCGGAAAAAGACTGCCTTTCGGCCCTCGTGCGGCGAATCATGGCGGATGAGCGGCTGGCGGGTGTATTTGCCAGACAGATGCCTTTCGATTCGACCCCGGAGCCGGTCCGCCGCCGTGTGGACGCCCATTACCCGGCAAACCCGGATGCGGCCGATCCGCTCCGGGCGGCCGGTGTTGTCCGTTTCGACAGCGTGGCCGGAATTATCCGCCTGAAGGCCTGGCTGGACCGCCCGTTTCCGCTGGTGGAGATCGCCGAGGACATCGAGTGGGCCCGCATCCTCTCCGGGCGCGGGTGGAAGTTCGCCTACGAACCCTCGGCCGCCGTTTTCCATGCACACGATCTCGACGGCCGCGCCGATTTCGAGCGGGGCGTCAGGCTCCACCGGCTGCTCTCCCGCGTGTACGGCCTTCGCACCGTGCCGTCGCTGGCGGGCGCCCTGAAAGGGGTTGCCACGCTGGTTCGACAGCGGGAACACCGGTTCCCTGAGGCAGTGGGCGAGGTGTTCGGCCAGTACGTCGGCGGCCTGATCGGCGGGCTGGAGCGGACGGCCGGCCGCCACTACGCCACCTATATAGAGGAAGTGCCGGAGGCGGGTGCATGAAAGTCATGCTCTTCATCCACCAGTTCCGCGACCCCTCGGCCGGGGGGACGGAGGTCTACTGCCGCACACTCGCCCATGAACTGAAGCGGCAGGGGGCGGAGGTTTTGGTGGTCACGGTGGACCGGACCCTGCACCGGCCCGCCTATTCATGGAGCCGGGAAACCGTTGACGGCCTGGATGTGCGGTTCCTTGCAACCCCGCCCGCCGAACGGATGGGATTCGACACCTGGCACGATGACCCCATGACCGACCGCCAGATATCGGGGCTTCTGGAATCGGAACGGCCCGGCGCCATCCATCTGCTCCACCTGTCGGGTCTCTCCGCCGGGTGGCTGGCCGGTGTTCCCCGCCCCGGTCCCTTTGTCGCCATGACGCTCGCCGATCACTGGCTCTACTGTGCACGGGGACAGCTTCTCGATTCGGACCTGAACCTGTGCGACGGCCCGGAGGCCTCTCGCTGCGCCCGGTGCCTGGGCTTCACGGGGGCCGCCTACTGGCGCCACCGTTACAAGCACCGGTGGAGTTCAGGAACGGCCCGCGTGGACAACCGCTGGGTCAGGCTGGAATCCGGACTGAAGCGCGTGGACCTTTTCATTTCGCCCTCCGAAGACCTCGCCGCCCGTCACGTGGAGCTGGGGCTGGTCCCGGTCGGGAAATCCGTGGCCGCCCGGTACGGTTTTCCGCTGCCGGGGCAGTCCGCCCGCCCGGCGCCACCGGGCCGCAGGCGGATCGTGTTCATCGGGTCGCTGATGTACTCGAAGGGCGCCCACATACTGCTGGAAGCATTTTCGCGGCTCGGCGCGCCGGAGCTTTCCCTGGAACTGTACGGAAGGTGGAGCGACTACCACGGGCGGGGCGGCTACCGTGACGACTGCGCGCGTTTTCTCGCCGGACCGCGGGTGACAGACTGCGGACCGGTCCCGCACGAGGAAGTTCCTCCGGTGCTTGCCCGTGCCGACCTATTGGCGGTGCCGAGCATCTGGCCGGAAAACTCGCCGCTCGTCGTGCAGGAGGCATTTCTGGCCGGCACTCCGGTGATGGCGAGCCGCATCGGTGGCCTGAAAGAACTGGTGACGGACGGAGAGGACGGGATACTGGTGACGCCGGGTGATGTGGGTGCATGGGCGCGGGCGCTCGGCGAATGGGCCGCCGGGACTCCGGTACTCGGCGGACTGGGAGCCGCCCGCGGGAAGGTCCGGTCGATTTCGGACGATGCCGCCGGTTTGCTTCGTTTCTACGGGGAGCGCTCCCATGCGGCCTGAGCGGATCGTCGTCGTGGTTCCCGCGTGGAACGAGGCTGCCCGGATACGGAAGGTGCTGGAGGCGGTCCGCCATGAACTGCCCGAGGCGGCGGTACTGGTCGTGGACGACGGCTCGTGGGACGGCACCGGAGAGCGGGCGAGGATGGCCGGTGTCAGCATCTGCAGGCATGGTCTCAACGCGGGCTATGGCGTTGCTGTCCAGACCGGACTCAAGTGGGCCTGGCGCGAGGGGTTCACCGTGGCGGTTACCTGCGACGCCGACGGCCAGCACGAGCCGCAGGAAATCCGGACGCTGCTTGCGCAGATGCAGCTCTCTGGCGCCGATCTGGTCATCGGCACCCGGTACTCGAAGGAGCGGCCCCGCTATGACACGTCGGTCGTCCGCCGCATCGGGGCGAAGGTCTTTGCCTGGCTGACGCGTCTTCTGATCCGCCGGAATGTGAGCGATCCCACCAGCGGGTTCCGGGCCTATGGCCGCCGGGCGATGCAACTGGTGACCGGCGACCGCTACCCGGACGACTACCCGGACGGCGACGCCATCGTGATGTGCCACCGGGCGGGACTGAAGGTGGTCGAGACGCCGGTGGTCATGCACGGCTCGCCGCCCGAGAAGATTTCCATGCACGCCGGGCTGAAGCCGCTCTACTATGTGTTCCACATGACGCTGTCGATGATCCTGATGGTGCTGAGGCGGGACCGCCTGCCGGAGGACGCCAAGCCATGACGGGACCGCTCATGGTAACCGCAGCGCTGGGTGCCGACGGCCTCACGCCCCGGCAGACCGTGTTCGCCACCATCGTGGTCGTGGGGCTCCTCGTGACGGTGTTCGAACTGGTCCGCAGGCGGACGATGCGGATCGAGTATGCGTGGCTGTGGATTATCACCGGCTTTGCGCTCTTTGTGCTGGTGTTCCGCTACAACTGGCTGCTTGCGCTGACCGGCTGGATCGGGGCGGTCGATTCCACCAGTACGCTGATGATCTTCTCGGTCATTTTCCTCGTGGTGCTGGCGATCCATTTTTCCATCCGGATATCCCAGCTCACCAACCGCGTGAAGAACCTCACCCAGGAGGCGGCCCTCCTCCAGCTGGCCGTGGACGATCTCCGGAAGGAACGCGCCGGGTCCGGCCGGGATGCGAGGCCGGAGACGCCACCGGAGGTTCCCGCGGAGCGGACCGGGTAAATATCGGATTTCCTGTTGCCGTTACTTCCCGCTCCGGTTTAGCGTCACCTGCGGACGGAAACCGCGGGCGGTTCCGGACGGGAAGTTAAGGAGTGACGCGCATGGCGGACGCAAGGCAGTACAAGCTGTTCATTGGCGGGGAGTTTGTGGATGCAGCCGACGGGGCTGTGTTCGAGTCCCGCAATCCCTTCAACCAGGAACTGGTGGCGACCTGCGCGCTGGCGGGACCGGCCGACGTGGACCGGGCCGTCGCGGCCGCCCGCAAGACGTTCGAGTCGAAGGAGTGGCAAAAGCTTACTGGTGCCGACCGCGGCGCGATACTCGACCGGCTGGCCGGGCTGGTCCAGAAGAACCTGAGCGACCTCGCCAAGCTGGAGGCGGCCGATTCGGGCTCGATCATGCTGAAGGCGATGAGCGACATGAGCCAGTGTATCGCCACGCTGAAATACTACGCCGAATGCGCCCGGCGTCTGAACGCCATGCGTCCGCTGGAACTGTTCGAAAAACCCATCATGTCGGCCAACTACGTCTACAAGGAGCCGGTCGGCGTCGTGGGGCAGATCATCCCGTGGAACTTCCCTCTGGTGATGTTCTGCTGGAAGATCGGCCCGGCGCTCGCCGCCGGCTGCACGGTGGTCATCAAGCCGGCACTGGAAACCCCGTCTACGGCGATGGAGTTCGCCCGGTTCTGCGGCGAAGCGGGTGTACCGGCCGGGGCCATCAACATCGTGCCGGGCGGGGCCGAGGCGGGCGAGCGGATCAGCTCCCATCCTGGCATCGACAAGGTCGCCTTCACTGGCTCGACGGCCATCGGCCGCCGGGTGATGGAGGTGGCTTCGGGGACGCTGAAGCGCGTGACGCTGGAGTGCGGCGGCAAGAGCGCCAACATCGTCCTTGAGGATGCCGACCTCGACCAGGCCATCGACGGTTCCATGTGGGCGACCTTCTTCCATGCCGGCCAGGCCTGCGAATCGGGCACCCGGCTGTTCCTGCCCGAGAAACTCCACGACCAGTTCGTTGAGAAGCTGGCGGAAAAGACCCGGAAAATCCGTCTGGGCGATCCGGCCCAGATGACCACGCAGATGGGGCCGGTCGTGAGCGAGCGGCAGCAGAAGCGGATACTGGGCTACATCCAGAGCGGACGCGAGCAGGGGGCCGAGGCCGTCACCGGTGGTGGCAAGCCTGCGGGCGAGGCGTTCCAGAAGGGCTGGTTCATCGAGCCCACCGTGTTCGTGGCGGTGAAGAACGACATGAAGATCGCCCAGGAGGAGATATTCGGGCCGGTGCTGTCGGTGCTCAAGTACAAGGACGTGGACGAGGCCGTCGCGCTGGCCAACGACTCGATCTATGGCCTTGGCGGCGGCGTCTGGTCAAAATCGAACGACAAGGCGCTCGCTGTCGCCAAGCGGCTCCGCACCGGGACGGTCTGGATCAACGAGTGGCACATGCTGAACGTCAAGGCTCCCTTCGGCGGCTACAAGCAGTCGGGTATCGGCCGCGAGTTCGGCGAGGAAGGGCTCGAGGCCTATCTCGAAACCAAGCACCTCCATATCGACCTTATCGGCACCCGCTCGAAGAAGGTCTGGTACGACATGATCGCGCCGAGGGGATAAGCGGACGGCGGCGTGTTTCTCCTTGCATTCCCCGCCGCCGTGCGCTTATTGGCCGGACCGGTGAGAGGCCGGGACAGGCGGCGGGCGCGTGGCTGAACATTCAGGAAAAGCCGGGGAGGGCGGGGCTTCCGTGGAAGTCACGGCCGAGGCCGGTCTTCCGCAGAAGCAGGGGCTCCTTCATAATCCCGTGTTCCAGCGGTTCGTGCAGGTGGCCGGCGTCGGCATCTTCGTCTGGTTCCTGTTCAAGTTCGATATCCGCAAGGTGATGGCCGAGCTTCGCGGCGCGGACCTCGTGCTGGTGCTTCTCGGCATGGCCATGACACCGTTCTACCAGGGGTTCCGGGCGGTGCGCTGGACGGTCTTTGCCCATCCGGGCGAGGGAGCCCCGGCGGAACCAGGCCGGTTCGGGCGCCATATCTACAGTTTCCTCAAGGCCGCCTTCTGGGGCGTCGTGACACCGGGCCGGGTCGGCGATTTCCTCAAGTGCGTGGATCTCCGCAAGGAGGGCCATTCCTGGACCGCCTCCATCGCCGCCGGTGTCGCCGAGCGGTTTTTCGATTCCGCTGGCGTGCTCATTGTGCTGGGCCTGGGATGCGCCGCGCTGCCGGAGTCGGTCGTCTTTCCCTTCTCGAAGCTGGGCTATCCTGACCTGCAGCTGAACCGGCTCGGGCCGCTCATCCTGCTGGCGCCGGCGGCGATCTTCGCCGGGTTCCTGCTGGTGCCGCGCTACCTGCTGGCCCCGGAAGGGGCCGAAACCTCCCACCACAAGGGGCTGCGGCAGATGCTTTTCCAGATCGGCGTCTGGCTTCGCGGCCGTACCCGGATGGACCGGGTCCGGATCGTCGTCCTCACGCTGCTCGCCTTCGTGCCGATCGGCGCCGCCCTGTGGCTTTTCTGCCGGGCGGTGAACATCGGCATCTCGCCCGACCAGGTGCTGGTCATCTGGGCCGTGCTGGGCATTGCCACGATCGTGCCGGCGGGTTTCCTTGGCACCGGTTCCCGCGAGGCGGCGCTCATCTACTTCCTTCCGCCCTCATGGGAGATCGCCGAACCCAAGCTGATCGCGCTCGCCACGCTCGTGCTGGTTCAGCAGATCGCCACGCTCGTTCTGGTGGGGCCGTTCATCATCCATGAGCGCATCGCCGCCGCCCGGACCGGCTCTCCTTCCACCAAAGTGGAATAAATCTCCATAACGCGCTCATTCCTGCTTCATATTTGGCCACTATAATTTGTGGTTTACGGCATATATAAGCCCAGTATATGGTTGCTTTCGGTTTCTGTAAGGTTGTCGTTTCTATGCATAACTATCTGAAATACTTAAGGGAATTCTTGACAGCGGGGGCGAAGTTGAAGAGAATGGACAAAAGTGGAATAAAGTGGGATAAAATCCCTCTGTATCCCATTGGCTCGAAACTGCCTGGAGTCCCTTGTGGAGTTCAGGGGAAGGGTGTCGACAGTCAGTGTTCACGGGTCAGCACGAAATCACCATGGACGGCAAGGGCCGCATTGCCCTTCCGTCCCGCTGGCGGAGCAGCTTCCTGGAGCGCGATCCGCAGCGGAAGGTGTTTATCGTCCGCGACCAGAACATGCCCTGCCTCGACCTGATCCCGTATGCGGCTTATGCGCCGAAGCTGATGGAGTTCGCCGACCGTCTGAACGTGATCGAGAGCGGCGAGGAAAGAATGAAACTGCGGCTGCTCACCGCCAGGGCCGTGGACGCCGAGTTCGACGAGCAGTGGCGGCTGCTCATTCCGCAGGATGTGCGCCGGCAGGTGGCGCTGCCGTCCTCGCTGGTGGCGATCGGCAGCGTGAACCGGATCGAGCTGTGGGATCCGGAAGTATGGAACCGGTACGAGGCGGCCGCCGCGCTGAACGGCAAGGCATGAGCGGGGCGGCCGGGAAATGAAGATTACGGGCAAGTGGTGGAACGGCATGATGACATGGAGAACGCCAGCGGGCACCGGAGTGTCCTGCTCGACGAGGCTGTCTCGGCCCTCATGCCGGAGCGTGGCGGTCTCTATGTGGACGGCACGTTCGGAGCAGGCGGGCACTCGCGGGAACTGGTGCGCCGCCTGCCGGAAGGGGGCCGCGTGATCGCGCTCGACGTGGACCCCGGAGCCATTGAGGCGGGCGGCGGGCGGCTGGGGCCGCTGGCCGCCCGCGTCACGCTCCGCCGCGGGAACTTCGCCCGGCTCCCGGAGATTCTGGACGGGATGGGAATCGGGGCCGTGGATGGCGTGCTGCTCGATCTCGGCTGGTCCGGCCTGCAACTGGAAGGAAAGGGGATGTCGTTCATGCGGGATGAACCGCTCGACATGCGCCTGGACCCGGACCTCGCCGTCACGGCGGCCGGTCTTGTGAACGGCCTGCCCGAAAAGGCCCTCGCCGACACCCTGTTTCATCTGGGCGGCGAAACCGAGAGCCGCCGAGTCGCCAGGGCCATTGTTGCCGCCCGGCCGGTCACGACCACGGCCGAGCTCGCCCGCATTGTCGAGGAAGGCAAGGGCGGCCGCCGGGGCGCGCGGATTCATCCGGCGACGAAGACCTTTCAGGCGCTCAGGATGCGCGTGAACGACGAGGCGGGAAACCTTCGCGCTGCGCTGGAGAATATTCCCGGCCGGCTCGCGCCCGGCGGACGGCTGGCAGTCATCACCTTCCATTCGGCCGAAGACCGCATGGTGAAAAACGCCTTCCGGTCCCTGTCCACGCCGGAGAAAGACCCCGTGACCGGCCAGATCGTGAAGGAAGCCGGCTGGAAAACGCTCCGCGATATCGCGCCGTCGGATGCCGAAACCGGATCCAACCCCCGCGCCCGGAGCGCCCGGCTCCGTGTGCTGGAACGGAGGGCCGCATGACCAGCGTTTCGATCAGCGCCAGCCGGTCGGTCCAGCTCCAGCGCCGCGCGCACGATGGCCCTGGCCTCCTGCTCATCATCGGCCCGTGTCTGCTCACGCTGGTACTGGGTGTCGGCTATGCCTGGGCCCGGACCGAACTGGTCCACACGGCGATGGAGACGGGCGAGCTTCGCCGCCTGGAACGTGAACTGGAGATGCGGGAGCGGGAGCTTCTCACGGAAGTGTCGGCGCTCAAGAACCCGGCCCGTATCGAGAAGTTCGCCCGCACACAGCTCGGCCTTGTGACCCGGAGCCCGTCGCAGCTCCTTCAGGTGAACCCGGAGATCATGCGGAAGGTGTTTGCAGGGAGGAACGGCCCATGACGCCGGAGGCGATGCGCACCCGTCTCATCTGGACCGGCACGCTGGTCGTGCTCGGCTCGCTGGTGCTCGCCGTCCGCGCCGCCTCCGTCCAGCTCAAGCAGTTCGACCAGCTTCCGCGCTGGGCCCAGACCCAGAACCGGATCCGGATCACCATCCCCGCCACCCGCGGAAACATCATCGCCAGCAACGGGACGGAACTGGCCGTCAGTATCCCCGCCGAGAGCCTGTGGGCACACCCGAAGCTGATCGAGAACCCGAAAGCCGTGGCAAAGCAGCTTGCGAAGATTCTCCGCCAGGACGAGCGGGAACTGCACCACAAGCTGTCGGGTTCGCGCAGTTTCGTCTGGCTCGCCCGGCAACTGGACCGGCAAACAGCCGACCGGGTGCGTGCGCTGGAGATTTCCGGCATCGATTTCGTGGAAGAGTCGAAGCGGTCGTACCCCCACGGGATGCTGGCGGGGCCGGTCCTCGGTTTCACGGGCATCGACTCCAACGGGCTTGCGGGAATTGAGTATGCCGCCGACGCGATCCTTCGCGGCCGGGACCGGGAAGTCGTCGGCGAACGGGACGCCCGCGGACGTTTTTTCCGCATCGGCGGACGTGAACCCGACCGGTCGCCGGACGGTGACAACATCTACATTACCATCGATGCCCGCATTCAGGAGATCGCCGAGCGCGAACTGATGGCCGCGGTCGGGCGGCACGAGGCGATCGGCGGTACCGCTGTCGTCATGGACCCGTGGACCGGCGATATCCTGGCGATGGCCAGCTATCCCGGTTTCGATCCCAACCGGTACCGGGACTACCCGCAGGAGCGGTGGCGCAACGATGCCATTGGAAGCGTCTGGGAGCCGGGCTCGACCCTCAAGACGTTCCTGATCGCCGCCGCCCTGGAAGAAGGCGCTGTTGCTCCTTCAACGCTGATCGACTGCGAGAATGGCCGGCTCGAATACGCCCGCCGGGTGGTGTTCAGGGACGATCATCCGCGGGAGGTGATCCCGGCGGCGGACGTGCTCAAGTTCAGCTCCAACATCGGTTCGATCCGCATCGCGGAAAAACTGGGCAAGGAAATGCATCTGGACTACCTGCGCCGGTTCGGCTTCGGCGTCCGGTCGGAGATCGACCTGCCGGGCGAAGAGCGTGGAATACTCGGGCCCACGTCGCAGATACGCGATGTGCAGTGGGCGACGATCGCCTTCGGACAGGGTATTTCGGTGACGCCGCTCCAGGTGACGCGCGCCATGGCCGCCATCGCCAACGGCGGACGGCTGCCCCGGCCCCGGCTGCTGGCCTCGGTGCGAAACCCGGCAGGAGGCATTGTGGTCGGCCGCCAGCCGCCGCACCTGGAGCGGGTGATCAGTTCCAGGACAGCCGAAACGATGACGCGGATGCTGGAAACAGTCGTCGAGCCCGACGGCACCGGTGCGCTGGCGAACGTCGCCGGTTACACGATCGCCGGAAAGACCGGCACGTCGCAGAAGCACGACATTAGCCGGCGCGGTTATTCCGCCAAGGCCCGGATCGGATCGTTCGTCGGCTTCGTTCCCTCCCGGGATCCGAAGCTGGTCATCTTCGTCTCGATCGACGAGCCCAAGGGTGTCGTGTACGGCGGCAAGACCGCCGGGCCCGTCTTCCGGGCCATCGCCGAGCAGACCCTTTCGCTCATGGCCGTGACCCCGACCGCTCCGGTGGCGGGGGCGCTGGCAATGCAGGCCGGCGTCGTGCCCGCCTCCTGGGAGGGCGAGTCCGGCGCCGTTCCGCGCCGCCGCGAACCGGTCGTTCACGAACCGGACGCCGGAGAGGAATACGGCCCCCGGCTCCCGGACTTTACCGGGATGACCCAGCGGCGTCTCATCGCCTGGGGCCGCCAGAACAGTGTCGAATTTGAAATCCGGGGTTCCGGAATAGTCATGCGCCAGCAGCCTCCCTGGGGAACGCCGCTGGAGCATGCTGGAAAAGTGACGGTGGAGATGAAACCGCCACCCTGAAGGCAGGGGTGGCCCAGGGCCTTTGGGGGGGACCGGTGGCTGGGGAGCCAGTGGTCCAGAAACCCTGAAGAGCCGTGTGGAGAGACAGAGTGAGGCTTGAAGTGCTCCTGACCTCTCTCAATGGAATCGAACTGGCCAGCCGCTGCGACGGTTCGGCCGAACTCGTCTCGTGCGTGGACGATCACCGGGCCGCCCGCGCCGGTTCGCTTTTCGTCGCGCTGAAGGGTGCCCGGATGGACGGCCACGACTGGGCCGCCGCCGCGCTCGGGCAGGGGGCCACTGGCGTGCTTCTTGACCGGACGGATGTGGCCGGATCCCTTGCCGCGGCGTTCCCGGATCGCGCCGTACTGCTGGCCCGGAATACCCGCGAGCTTGCCGGTCCCGCCGCCGCCGCCATCAGCGGGTATCCGGGCCGGAGTCTCCGCTCGGCGGGCGTTACCGGCACCAACGGCAAGACGACGACGGCGTTCCTTCTGGAGTCGGTATTCCAGGTGGCGGATCTCGCGCCCGCCCTGGTCGGTACGGTTGGAACCCGCTGGCCCGGCCATGCGGCCGAATCGGCGCAGACGACACCGGGGGCGGCGGCCCTCCAGGGGCTGCTCGCCTCGGCGGTGAAAGCCGGTGCGCGGTCGCTCTCGATCGAGATATCCTCCCATGCCATCGACCAGTGGCGGGCCGACGGGCTCGACCTGGACTGCGCGGTCTTCACCAACCTCACCCGCGACCATCTCGACTACCACGGCGGCATGGATCGGTATTTCGCCGCCAAGGCGGCGATGTTCACACGGCTGCTCGTCCAGTCGGTGAAACGGCCGCGCACCGCCGTCATCAATCTGGACGACCCCTATGGCCGCCGCCTGGCGGGAATGGTCCCGGCGGAGGTGGAGCGGGTGCTGCTCTATTCGTGCGAGGCCGGTACGGGCGCGCAGGTATGGGCCGAAAGCTATGAGCTGTCCGCTTCCGGCATCCGGGCGTCCGTCATAACTCCCGCCGGAAAGCTGGAGCTGAGGTCGCGGCTTCTGGGTGCCTACAACCTGTCGAACCTCCTTGGCGCGCTGGCGGCGGGGATTGGCATGGACATCCCGCCGGAGACGGTGATCCGGGGGCTGGAACTGGCCCCGCCGCCACCCGGACGGCTGGAGCGGGTGGACGGCGGCGCCGGTTTCGAGGTTCTCGTCGATTACGCCCACACGCCCGACGCGCTGGAGAAAGTCCTCGTCACGCTCAGGCCGCTCGCCGGGGGAAGGCTCATCACGGTGTTCGGCTGCGGCGGCGACCGCGACGCCACCAAGCGTCCGGAGATGGCCGCCGCCGCCGCCCGGTACAGCGATCTGGTGGTGCTCACCTCCGACAATCCGAGGACCGAAGACCCGGAGCGGATACTGGATGCCTGCGAGGCCGGTTTTGCGGCGGAGAATTTCCCGGCCGCGTCCGGCGGCATGACAAGGGGTTACGTGCGTATCGCCGACCGGCAGGCAGCCATCGGGGAGGCCGTCCGCCGCGCCCGGCCCGGAGACATCGTGCTGATTGCGGGCAAGGGGCACGAAACCTGCCAGATCATCGGCACGGAAAAACGGCCTTTCGATGACCGGCTGGAAGCGGCGCTTGCCCTCCGTTCGAAACGGGAGGGAAGGTCATGATGCCGTTCCTCGGATTCGAGGAAATGGTGAGGATCACCGGCGGGGATGTAATCATCCCGACGGGCCGGTCCATTTCGGGCGCCTCCATCGATACCCGCTCGATCGTTCCGGGCGAGCTGTTCCTGGCCCTGCCGGGAGAAAAGGCGCACGGCCACCGGTTCGTGACGCAGGCGGCAGCGCTGGGCGCTCCGGCGGTGGTGCTGGACGGCTCCGCTGGCGGCCTGCCGGATCTCGCCCCACTGGAAAAGCTCGGCCATGTGGGTGCGATCGTGGTTCCCGACCCCCGGGCCGCGCTGTGGCAGCTCGCGGCGGCGCGGCGTGCCTCGTTCGGAGGAACCGTCGTGGCCGTGTGCGGTTCCAACGGCAAGACCACGACCAAGAATCTTGCCGGGGCTGTCTGCCGGGCCGTCGCGCCGTCGCTCCATACCCACGGCTCGTTCAACAACGACCTCGGCGTCCCGCTCACGCTGCTCCGGCTGGAGCCGTACCACCAGTTCGCCGTGCTGGAACTCGGAATGAACCATTTTGGCGAGATCGACCGGCTGGCAGGGCTTGTCCGGCCGTCGGGCGCGCTGATGACCAATATCGGCCCCGAGCATCTGGAAGGCCTTGGGTCCATCGAAGGCGTGGCGAAGGCCGAGGGAGAGATCATCGCCCACCTGCCGCCAGACGGATTTTTCGTCGTGAACGTGGACGATCCCTTCTGCGTCCGCATGGCTGAAGGCTACCGGGGCCGCAAGGTCAGCTTCGGACTGGAAGGCGCCGCTGACGTGACAGCCACCGGCATCAGGGATGGCGGCGACGGCGTGCAGCAGTTCACGCTCCGCTACGGCGGCGAGAGTATCGAACTCCGCTTCCCTCTTGTGGGCCGCCACAACCTGATGAACGCGCTCGCCGCCTCGGCGCTGGCGCTGGCGCTCGGTATTCCGGCCGAAGCGGTTTCCGCCGGGCTGGAGTCGGCCGAACCGGCCGCCCTGCGCGGAAGGCTGGTCCGGGGCACTGACGGCACGCGCCTGTTCATCGACTGCTACAACGCGAACCCCGCCTCGATGGAAGCGGCGATGGCCTCGGTCGCGGCTCTGCCGGGAACGGGCCGGCTCGTTGCCGTGCTGGGCGAGATGAAGGAACTGGGCGTGGATTCCGGCCGGCTCCACTACGAGACCGGCGGGTCCGCGGCCCGGCACGGATTCCAGGCGGTGTATGCCTATGGCGCGGGCGGACGCCGGATCGCCGATGGCGCCCGCGACGGCGGTGCGGCGGTGGCGGAAGCGTTCGATTCCCATGCGTCCCTGCTGGCGGCCCTGGAACCCGCCCTCGCGGGCGGTGAGCGGATTCTCGTCAAGGGTTCGCGGGGCTCCCGCATGGAAGCGGTTGCGGGACCGCTGGAGGCGCGGCTCACCGGCCGCGCCGGAGGAGAGACACACTAGATGCTCTACTGGCTGCTCTATCCGATGGCGGACCAGTTTTTCGCCTTCAACGTGTTCCGGTACATCACGTTCCGGTCGCTCGGGGCTGCCGTGACGGCGTTCCTGCTGGGCGTCCTGCTGGGTCCGTGGGTGATCGGCAAGCTGCGCGAGCTCAAGTACGGCCAGCAGATCCGCACCGACGGTCCCCAGACGCACATGGCCAAGCAAGGCACGCCGACGATGGGTGGCGTGCTCATCCTGGGGTCGATCCTCGTCTCCGTGCTGCTCTGGAGCCGCCTCAACTCCGAGAAGATGTGGGTGGTCATGTTCACGATGACCGGCTTCGGCGTGATCGGCTTCTACGACGACTGGCTCAAGATCACGAAGAAGAACACCAAGGGGCTGTCGGGGAAACTCCGGCTCCTCTGCGAGTTCCTGATCGCGGGCACGGTTGGCTACTGGGTCTGGACCCGGGGCATCTCCACCGAGCTGTCGGTTCCGTTCATCAAGGAATTCACGCCGGACATCGGGGCCTTTTACGTGTTCCTCGCCATGTTCGTCATCGTGGGCGCGGCCAACGCCGTGAACCTGACGGACGGCCTCGACGGGCTCGCCATCGGCCCCATCATCATCTGCTCGGCGGCTTACGCCGTGCTGGCGTATCTCACCGGCCACCAGAAGATCGCCGACTACCTCCAGCTGCCCTTCGTGCCGGGAGCCGGGGAACTGGCCGTGATCGGATCGGCGGCGGCCGGTGCCGGCCTCGCCTTCCTGTGGTTCAACTGCCACCCGGCGCTGGTGTTCATGGGCGACGTGGGGGCACTGGCCCTGGGTGCGCTCATCGGCAGCATCGCCGTGCTGGCCAAGCATGAGTTCCTCCTCGTCATCGTGGGCGGCGTGTTCGTGATCGAAACGGTGTCGGTGATGATGCAGGTCTCCTGGTACAAGCTGAGCGGGGGCAGGCGGATTTTCCGCATGGCCCCGCTTCACCACCACTTTGAACAGGTGGGATGGCCCGAAACCCGCGTGACCGTGCGGTTCTGGATCATCTCCATCATCCTGGCGCTCGTGAGTTTCTCGACGCTGAAGCTGAGGTAGCAGGCAGGTTTTCATGCACGGACGGTACGAAGGACAGGTGATCGGAGTCGTGGGGCTCGGCAAGACCGGCCTCTCGGCCTGCCGTTACCTGCGCGCCGGAGGCGCCCGCGTGCGGGCCTCCGACACGCGGCCATCACTGGAAGCGGATACCGATGCTGAACTCCGGCGGTCCGGCGTGGACCTGTTCCTTGGCGGCCACCCGCCGGCCTTCTTCGAGGGGCTCGATGGGGTCATGGTGAGTCCCGGCGTCCCGCTCATGAGCGATCCGCTGCGGCAGGCCGCCGCCCGTGGACTTCGCCTCGTGGGTGACATCGAGTTCGCCTGGCCCGCCCTGGAGGGCCCCGTCGTCGCCATCACCGGGACCAACGGCAAGTCCACCACGACGACGCTCGTCGGCGAGATGCTGAAGGCGTCCGGCAGGCGGATTTTCATGGGCGGAAACCTCGGCACGCCGGTGTTCGAGGCGGCCGGGCAGAAGCTGGATGCCATCGTGCTGGAGGTTTCCTCCTACCAGTGCGAAACCGTCGAGAAGTTCTGTCCGAAGGTGGCGGTCCTTCTCAACATTACCGAGGATCATCTGGACCGCTATCCGTCGTTTGATGACTACGCCGCCGCCAAGCTGCGCCTGTTCCGGGCGATGGGCGAGAGCGACTGGGCAGTGCTGTCGGCCGACGACAGCGCCGTGGTAAAGGGAGCGTCGTCCATTCGTGCGCGGCGGCTGTGGTTCTCGGCCAACGGCCGCGAGCTGCCGGGCGACGGGATCAGGCTTCACGGAACGCTTGCCCGCTACTGCGTTGATGGCGTGACCGAGGATATCGACCTCGCCCGTTCGCCGCTGAAGGGACTCCACAACCGCGAGAACCTGGCCGCCGCGATCCTGGCGGCCCGCCTCATGGGCGCGGACTGGACCGCCATCCGTTCCGTCGTGCAGGGGTTCCGGGGGCTGCCCCACCGCTGCGTGCTGGTACGGGAACTGAATGGCGCCGCCTACTACAACGACTCCAAGGCCACGAACGTCGGGGCCACGGTCCGTGCGCTGGAAGGCTTTGCCGGGAACGTGATCCTCCTTGTGGGCGGCGTGGAAAAGGGCGGCAGCTACGAACCGGTCCGCCGCAAGCTGGGCAGCATCGTCAGCCGGGTGATCGCTTTTGGTTCCTCGCGGGACCGGCTGGCCGCCGAACTGGGCGGTGTCGTCCCGGTTGAAACCGCAGAGACCCTTCCCGAGGCGGTGCGCCTTGCCCACGGAGCCGCCGTGCCGGGCGATACGGTTCTTCTGGCGCCGGCCTGCGCCAGCTTCGACCAGTTCAGGAACTATGCCCACCGTGGCGAAGTCTTTGAAGCGGAGGTGGGACGTTTATGAGTTCCGCCGCCCGCAGTCTCGTACGGAAAACCCTGTCCGCGAGGGCGCATCCCTCCACGGCCGGCATCCTCGTTCCTGTCATGTCCCTCTTTGTCATCGGCATGGTGATGGTGTTCAGCGCCAGCTCGATCCGGGCGAAGGAACTGTTCGGCGACGAGTTCTACTACCTGACCCGGCAGGGGATCGGCGCGGCCATCGGCTGCGCGATGGCTGGAATCGCGGTGGCCGTTCCGCCGGCCCGGTGGTCGAGGCTCGCGCCCGTCCTGTATGCGGCGGCCCTCATCATGCTGGTTCTGGTCCTGCACCCCTCGATCGGTGTCGCCGCCAACGGCGCCCGCCGCTGGTTCCGTTTCATGGGGTTCGGGTTCCAGCCGTCGGAGTTCGCCAAGCTCGCCCTGATCCTGCTCCTGGCAAGGGGCCTCAGTTCCATTGACGACCGGGTGCGTTCCTTTACCGGCGGGTTCCTGCCGCCGCTTCTGCTGGCGCTGGTGCCGCTGGCACTCATCATGGCCCAGCCGGACCTGGGAACGGCGGTTGTGATCGGCACCGTCGCCTGCGGAATGCTGTTCGTTGCCGGAGCCCATCCGCTGCACCTGGGCGGACTGGTTCTGGCTGGTGCCGGAGCCGTGGCGGCCGTCATCGCCGTGACCCCGTGGCGGGTTCAGCGGGTGATCGCCTTCCTGGACCCGTGGGAAAACTCCCGCGACTCGGGATTCCAGCTCGTCCAGTCGCTCATCGCCTTCGCCAAGGGCGGCATCCTGGGCGTTGGTCTCGGCGACTCGCGCCAGAAGCTGCACTTCCTCCCGGAGGCGCACACTGATTTCATCTTTAGTGTCCTGGCCGAGGAAATGGGGTTCCTCGGCGTCATCTTCGTGATCAGTCTGTTCCTGGCGCTGGTGATCTCCGGTCTCAGGATCGCCTCGAAGGCGGAAACCCGTTTCGAAATGCTGGCCGCGGCGGGAATCTCGATGCTGATCGCGGTCGAGGCCTTCTTCAACCTCGCCGTGGTGATGGGACTCGCTCCCACCAAGGGGCTTCCCCTGCCGTTCTTCTCGGTCGGGGCCACGAGCCTGGTCATCCACTTCTGGCTGGTCGGCATCCTGATCTCCATCGCCCGGAGGACACCCGCATGAGACTGATCGTGGCGGGCGGCGGCACGGGCGGACACCTGTTCCCCGGCATTGCGGTGGCGGAGGAGTTCCTTGCCCGCGATCCGGAAAACCAGGTGCTGTTCGTCGGCGCCCGGCAGGGAATCGAGGCGCGGGTGCTTCCTGAGCGGGGGCTTCCGCACCGGCTCCTGGACGTGTCCGGGCTGAAGGGGCTCGGTCTGGGGGCAAGGCTCAGGGGCCTGATGCGGCTGCCGGTGGCACTGCTCCGGGCGCTCGGCATCGTGCGTGAGTTCCGTCCGGATATCGTGCTGGGTGTGGGCGGCTACGCCTCGGGTCCGGTGCTGCTGGGGGCTTGGCTCGCCCGCGCCTACACGGCGGTCCAGGAACAGAACTCGCGGGCCGGCCTGACCAACCGCGTGCTGGGGCGGCTTGTCCGCCGGGTGTTCCTCGGTTTCGAGGGCGCCCGGAGCCAGTTTCCGGCGGCGAAGACGGCCGTTACGGGAAATCCCGTCCGCTCGGACATCCGGGCGAAGGCCGCGCAGCCATCGCCGCTTCCGGCACAGCCGCATGTGGTGATTCTGGGCGGTTCGCAGGGGGCGCGGGCCCTGAACGAGCGCCTGCCGGAAGTCTGGAAGAAGGTGGCGCCGCAGCATCCGGGCCTGAAGTGGACGCACCAGTGCGGGCGCGGGAATCTGGACGGCGTGAAGGCCGCCTACGGCACGGGAGCAGAAGGCATCACCGTGGCGGAGTTCGTCTCCGACATGGCCGCCCTGATCCAGGACGCGACGCTGGTCGTGGGGCGCGCCGGGGCCTCGACCGTGGCCGAGCTTGCCGCGCTCGGGCGTCCGGCCCTGTTCGTGCCGTTCCCGGCGGCGACCGACGATCACCAGACGCTGAACGCCCGCGACTGCGTGGCGGCGGGCGGGGCGGTGCTGGTACCGCAGGCGGAGGCGGCCGTCGAACGGCTCGCCGCCGAGGTGGACCGGCTGCTCCGGAGCCGGACGGAACTGGAAAGGATGGGCCTGGCGATGCGGTCGTTCGGAAAGCCGGATGCCGCCGCCCGGATCGTGGACATCTGCCTGGCGGACCTGGGGAGGTCCGCCGGTGCTGGCGGGAAAGGAATGGCGGCGGGCGGCAGGGCCGCCTGACGGGTAGCGAGGGCGACTGGAGTCGGAGGCGCGGGAGCTTCCGGATGTTTTACCAAGGGTTGGCGGGCCGCTGACGGCACCGCCGGTGAGGAGTGAGAAGCGATGTACGGACGAGTCAGAAAAATTCACCTTGTGGGAATCGGCGGTTCCGGCATGAGCGGAATCGCGGAGATACTGCTGAACCGGGGGTTCCCGGTTTCCGGGTCCGACCAGAAGCCGGGCGAGACGACACGCCGCCTGGAGGCGCTCGGTGCGCAGGTGTTCGAGGGGCACCGGGCCTCCAATGTCGAGGGTGCGGATATCGTGGTTCTCTCGACGGCGATCCGGGCCGATAACCCCGAAGTGGTGGCCGCCCGCGAGCGCGGGCTCATTGTGATCCCCAGGGCCGAGATGCTCGCCGAGCTGATGCGGATGAAATACGGCATCTCCATCGCGGGCACTCACGGCAAGACCACGACCACCTCGATGGTGGGGCTGGTGCTGGAGACCGGTGCGCTGGACCCGACGGTCATCGTGGGTGGACGGCTCAAGGTGTTCGGTTCCCATGCGCGTCCGGGGGCAGGGGAGTTCTTCGTCGCCGAGGCGGACGAGTCGGACGGGACGTTCCTCCGGCTCACGAGCTGCATCAGCGTCATCACGAACATTGACGCTGAGCATCTGGATTTCTGGGGCGACATGGACCGCTACCGCGAGGCGTTCGTGGACTTCGCCAACAAGGTTCCGTTCTTCGGGCTTGTCGTCGCCTGCATTGACCACCCGGAGGTCCAGTCCATCCTGCCGCGCGTGACCCGCCGGGTGCGGACCTACGGGTTCGGGGCGCCCGCCGACATCCGCGCCGTGGATGTGCGGGACGAGGCGTTCGGCAGCCGGTACCGCCTCGTCGTGGACGGCCGCGAGGTGGCCGAGGTGAAGCTGTCGGTGCCGGGCCGGCACAACGTGCAGAACTCGCTGGCCGCGGTGGCCGTGGGCCTGGAACTGGGCGTGCCGGTGGCGAAGATCGTCCGGGGGCTGGAGCGGTTCACCGGTGTCCACCGCCGCTTCGAGGTGCGGGGAGAGGCCCGCGGCGTGCTGGTCGTGGACGACTACGGCCACCACCCGGCGGAAATCCGGGCCACGCTGGAAACCGCCCGCCGCCTGTGCCCGGACCGGCGGCTCGTGGTCTGCTTCCAGCCGCACCGCTACAGCCGGACCAAAGCGCTCTACGACCAGTTCATGAACGCGTTCAACGACGCCGACGTCGTTTGGGTGCTGGACATCTATCCGGCGGGCGAGACGGCCACGCCGGGCGTCAATGCCGAATGGCTGGTGAAGGGGCTCCAGGCCCGGGGCGTCAAGCGCGTGCAGCTGGGCGGCACGGTGAAGGAGGCCTCCGCGGCGCTTCCCTCGGAACTGCTGGAAGGCGACCTGTTCCTGACGCTGGGGGCGGGGAACGTGCATCAGGTGGGCGACGAGGTGCTGGCCGCGCTGGGCGCTCAGGCGACCGGAGGAACCGCAGGGTGATCATGGCTGCCGCCAGACTGGATGCCGGCGCCGCAGGGCGCGTCGCCGCCGGGCTCGAAGGCCGGATGGGCAAGCGGTTGCGGCTGCAGGAGCCCCTCGTCCGGCATACGGCCTTCCGCCTCGGCGGGCCGGCGGACCTTTTCGCCGAGGTCTGGACGGCGGCCGAACTGGCGGAGCTGTACCGGCTGTGCGCCGCTGAGGGTCTTCCGGTCTTCCTGCTCGGCCGCGGAACGAACCTGCTCGTCCGCGACGGCGGCTTCCGGGGCGCGGTGGCCGTGCTCGGCGGTGATTTCGAGCAGATCGCCCGGATCGGCGAACAGGGCGGAAAAATGCTCCTCCGGGCGGGCGGCGGCGTGCTGAACGCGCAGCTCGTCAAATACTGCCACCACAACGGCCTGGTGGGGCTGGAGTTCCTGGCCCTCATTCCGGGGACGGTTGGCGGCGCGATCCGGATGAATGCCGGCGCGCACGGGAGCGAGATCCGCGAGTTTGTGGACAGCGCCGACATCGTGGCCGCGGACGGCCGGATCGAAACCCGCAGCCTCGATGAACTGGGACTTTCGTACCGGCGGAGCGCGCTTGCTCCGGGCGACGCCGTGGCATCGGTGGACCTGCTGGTCCCGCCGGGGGATGTGGGGGCCGCCCGCGAACGGATGCGCGAGTTTTCCCGGCACCGGACGGCGACCCAGCCGCTCGGCGAGCCCAATGCCGGATCGGTGTTCAAGAACCCGGAAAAGGAGTTCGCGGGCCGGCTGATCGAGGAGGCCGGACTGAAGGGCTATCGCGTGGGCGGCGCCCGAGTGAGCGAGCTGCATGCCAATTTCATCGTCGGTTCCACCGAGGCGACGGCGGCGGACGTGGAGGCGGTCATCCGGCACGTCCGCAACAAGGTGTTTGAACGGACCGGCATCCGGCTGGAACTGGAAATCAGGATTATCGGCGAGCCCGCGGAAGGCTCGGAAAGGTAAGGGCAGAGATCATGGCTGCACAGAAAATGGAACATCCCTGGCGGAAAAGGCGGGTTGGCGTACTGATGGGCGGCCTGTCCAGCGAACGCGACGTTTCCTTCCGGTCGGGGAAGGCCGTGGCGAAGGCTCTGAAAGGGCTTGGCTACCAGGTGACGGAGATCGATGCCGGGCGCGATCTCGCGCAGGTGCTGGTGAGGAACCGGATTGATGTGGTGTTCAACGCCCTCCACGGCAAATACGGCGAGGACGGCTGCGTCCAGGGGCTTCTGGAGATCGTCGGCGTCCCCTATACCGGCCCCGGTGTGGCGGCTTCGGCGATGAGCATGGACAAGTCGGCCGCCAAGAAGATCTTCCGGGCGGCGGGGCTCACCGAGGCGCCGTTCGTCGAGCTGGAGCGCCGCCAGTTCCCCGCGCCGGCGGCGTTCAGGAGCTTTGAGAGCCCGTTCGGGCTTCCCGTGGTCGTCAAGCCCAATGACGAGGGCTCGTCGGTGGGCGTCTCGGTCGTGAAGACGCGGGCGAAACTCGCCCCGGCACTGGCCGCGGCGTTCAGGTACAGCAGCAAGGTGCTGGTCGAGCAGTACGTGAAAGGCCGCGAGATCGCCGTCGCCGTGCTGGGCGAGCGGGCGCTCGGGACTGTCGAGATCCGCACCCGCCGCGAGTTCTACGACTACAAGGCCAAGTACACCAGGGGCGAGACGAAATACCTTGTCCCGGCACCGCTGGACCCGGTCGTGGAGCACCGCCTGTCGGCTGACGCCATCGTGGCCAGCAAGGTGATCGCCTGCGAGGGGGTTTCCCGGGTTGATTTCATCGTCACCGACACGTTCGAGAACTACGTGCTGGAAGTGAACACGCTGCCGGGCCTCACGGAGCTGTCGCTGGTGCCGAAGATCGCCGCGCAGGCGGGTATTCCGTTCCCTGTTCTCTGCGAGCAGATACTGGACCTCGCCTCGCTCAAGCTCGATTCCGGGCAGGAAGGAACACGCCGCTGATGGGCCGGACGATGATACTCCGCCGCCCGGCGAACCGCCGGAAAACGGCCGCCGACGGCCACTCCCCCCTGCTCCGGGCAGGGGTGGGACTTGCCGTGGTCGTGCTTGCCGCCGGTGCGTTTGTTGCGGGCGGCTATGCGATCTGGCGCGGTGTCAGCGAAAGCCCCCACTTCAACGTCCAGCAGGTGATCGTACTCCACAACCGGCGGGCATCGGCCGACGAGGTGACGGCGCTGCTTGGCATCGAGCCCGGACAGAACCTGTTCAAGCTCGACCTGGAATCCCTGAAGAGTGACGTGGAACTGCATCCCTGGGTGGCGAGCGCCCGGGTCTACCGGCGCCTTCCGTCCACGCTGGTCGCCGACGTGGTGGAGCACGTGCCTGCCGCCGTGCTCCAGAGCGGCGGGCTTTATTACGTCTCGGACGACGGCGTCGTGTTCAAGGCGATCCGGCCAGAGGAAAGCGTGGACTATCCGGTGATTACCGGCATCGACATCACGGCCGTCCGCGCCGGCGACAGACGCTCGCTGGGCGCGCTCCGCGATCTCGTCGCGTTCCTCCAGATGGTCGCGCACGGCGGCATGCCGTCCGTTGACGATCTCGACGAACTGAACTGGGACGCCGAAAAAGGCCTCACGGTGTATTCGGCCGCCCGGATACCGGTGGTCCAGCTCGGAACGGCCGGATGGGACATCCGCTGGAAGCAGCTCCAGGCGATCCTCCTCGACATCGAGGAACGGCAGCTCGACGTATCGACCGTTGATTTCCGCTCGCAGCGGATGGCCGTCCTGAGGATGCAGCCGGTTCCCCATCCGCCGAAATCCGCCCAGCGGCGCGGAGCGCAGCCGGACGCTGGTGCGGGGCGGCCGGGAGCGGCGCCGGGAGTAACGCCGGGCACGGCCCCGTCACCCGATGGCGGCGGAGCAGGCAAGAGTCTGGAAATCTGAAAAGACAACGAAGTGAAGGGCGACACGGAGACGCTGGAACTACAGCAGGGCAACAGAGGAGACAGTCATGGCAAGAAGGGATGAGATCCTGGCGGGACTCGACATCGGCACCACGAAGGTGTGCTGCGTGGTGGCCGAGGTCCGGGACAACGAGCTGGAAGTGATCGGCGTCGGGAGTGCGCCCTCGCGGGGCCTCTCGCGGGGCGTGGTCGTCAACATCGAGAACACCGTCGAGGCGATCAAACACGCCCTCTACGAGGTGGAAACCATGTCGGGAGTGAAGGTGGAGTCGGTCTACGCCGGCATCGCCGGCTCCCACATCAAGGGGTTCAATTCGACGGGCCTCATTGCCGTCAAGAACGGCGAGGTCCGGGACGTGGACATCCAGCGTGTCGTCGAAGCGGCCCGCGCCGTGCCGCTCCCGGCGGACCGGGAGATCGTCCACATTCTCCCGCAGGACTTCATCGTGGACGACCAGGACAACGTGCGCGACCCGCTGGGGATGAGCGCCGTGCGGCTGGAGGCGAAGGTCCACATGGTCACGGGGCTGGCCTCCAGTGTGCAGAACATCATGAAAAGCTGCCACCGGTCCGGGCTCCATGTCTCCGACATCGTGCTGACGCAGATCGCCTCTGCCGAATCGGTCCTGACGCCGGACGAAAAGGAACTGGGCGTGGCCCTGTTCGACATTGGCGGCGGCACCTGCGACATCGCCATCTACGTGAACGGCGCGATCCGCCACACGGCGGTGGTGCCGATCGCCGGCACGCACATCACCAAGGACGTCGCCCAGGGCATGCGGACGCCGCTCCAGGAGGCCGAGAAGGTGAAGCTCCAGCACGGCTGCGCGCGCGCCCTCATGGTTGGGGACGACGAGATGATCGAGGTGTCGGGCGTCGGCGGCCGTCCGCCCCGGCGGGTGGAACGCCGCACACTGGCGCAGATCATCGAGCCGCGTGTGGACGAGCTCTTCACCCTGATCGACAGCGAGCTGATCCGCTCGGGCTTCAAGAACCTGCTGGCGGCGGGTGTCGTCATCACGGGGGGCACGGCCTCGCTGCCCGGCATCGCCGATCTTGCCGAGCAGATACTCGACCTGCCGGCGCGGGTGGGCGAGCCGGCGGGCGTCGGGGGGCTGGTGGACATGGTCCACGATCCCCGGTTCGCCACGCCGATCGGGCTTGTGCTCTATGGCAGCAAGTACCGCAATTTCGGGGCGCGCAACCGTGCCAGTGGCGACGGATTCTTCTCGCGGATCTCGCGGGGAATGAAGGAGACGTTTGCCGAGTTCTTCTGATCTCATTTGTCCGTGCGGGGCTGGGGAGTTCCGGCGCGGATGGCGGGTATTACCGAGGGCGGGCAGGGGACGGCGCCCAGCAGACCAAGCCGGACCGTGGAGTAAAGTGCGATGAAGGAAAAGTTCAATTTCGAGGACGAAGAGACGGCGGGCAACCTGAGTCTCGATTTCCCGCATCCGGCCGAGGAGGCCGGCACCCTGGAGGATTCCGGGGACGAGTTCGAGGAGGTCGAGGTGATCGAGGATGTCACGGGACCGATGGCGGTGGCCGCTTCCCCGGCATCTGGGGCGGCGCCAGTGGAGCCGAAATCTCCGCCCGCTCCGGCACGGTCATTCCAGTTCGAGGACACCGAGCCGCAGGCCGGACACATGGTGAAGATCAAGGTGATCGGCGTGGGCGGCGCAGGCTGCAACGCCCTCAACTCGATGGTGGCGGGCGGCAACATCCACTGTGTTGATTTCATTTCTGCCAATACCGACCTCCAGGCGCTCGAACGCTCGCTGGCCAAGGTGCGGGTCCAGATCGGGCGTGACTGCACGCGGGGCCTCGGGGCCGGTGCGCGCCCGGACGTGGGACGCCAGGCGGCCCTTGAGGACCGCGAGCGGCTCCGGGCCTCCATCGAAGGCGCCGACATGGTGTTCGTCACCGCCGGCATGGGGGGCGGGACCGGCACCGGCGCGGCGCCGGTGATCGCCCAGATTGCCCGCGAGTGCGGCGCGCTCACCGTGGGCGTGGTCACCCGGCCGTTCCCGTTCGAGGGCAAGCCCCGTGCGCGGCACGCCGAGGCGGGCATCGCCGAACTGAGACAGTCGGTGGACGCACTCGTCACAATTCCGAACTCGCGCCTCCTGGCGCTGGCCGGAATGAAGATGACCATGAAGAGCGCCTTCCAGAAGGCCGACGAGGTGCTCGGCCAGGCGGTCAAGGGAATCGCGGACATCGTGACCGAGAGCGGTCTGGTGAACGTAGACTTCGCCGACGTCCGGACGATCATGCAGGGCGCGGGCCTGGCGCTCATGGGAACCGGAATGGCCAAGGGCGAGGACCGGGCGGTTGAGGCGGCGCGCATGGCCGTCAATTCGCCGCTGCTGGACGAGGTTTCGATCCACGGCGCGACGGGAGTCCTGATCAACGTCACCGGCTCGTCCGACTTCGCGCTGTCGGAGCTGGACGAAGTGACCTCGCTCATCCAGAAGGCCGCCCACGACGAGGCGAACATCATCGTTGGCACGGTGATCGACGACTCGATGGGCGAATGGGTGCGCGTGACGGTGGTGGCGACGGGTTTCGTGACGGCAGCGCAGCCGCAGCCGGAAGTGACCGGCCGGCAGGCCATCACGGCGCCCATACCGGCCGTGGACCGCAGCCAGCGTGTCTATGCCGCCTCGCAGAGCTGGAACGGCGTAAATCCCGGCGCGACGGTGATGACCACGCCGCCCCCGCCACCCTCGATCCGGCTCACCATGCCCAACGGCGAGATGACCCGGGTGACGCCGAACCCGAGGGAGTCGCTGGCCGCGCAGGACGATACGGCCCGCGATCTCGATTCGACCCAGACGCGGGTGGCTCCGGCCGCCGGCACGTCCCAGCCTCCGCCCGCCCGGCGGCGGTTCACGGGACCGTCGATCGACATGGCGAACCTCGACGTTCCCGCCTTCCTCCGGAAGAACGGGAACCTGAGGGACTAGAAAAGATCCTGGAGCCCTGGCGGCAGACTCCTGAAAAGGAGAGGCCGCCGGGGCAGGCCGGGCTTCCGGCCTACTTCAGGGATTTGGCGGCCGTCTCGATCCGGTCGAGCCCCTTGGTGATCTGCTCCATTGACGTGGCGTAGGAAAGCCGCATGAACCCCTCGGCGCCGAATGGCGCGCCGGGCACGACGGCGACGTTGTGCTCCTCGATCAGCCAGGCGGCCACGCCCATCGAATCGGTGAGCGTCTTGCCCGACGGGGTCTTCTTGCCAAGCAGCCCGGAGATGTTCGGGAAGGCGTAGAAGGCCCCCTTCGGCGTGAAGCACGAGATGCCGGGAATCCGGTTCAGCCGCTCGACGATATAGCGGCGGCGCCTGTCGAACTCCGCCACCCAGGCGGTGAGGAACGAATGGTCGCCGCTGAGGCCGGCGACCGAGGCCGCCTGTGCGATCGACGTGGGGTTCGAGGTGGACTGACCCTGGATCGTGTCCATGGCGGAGGTCAGGTCTTTTGGCGCGGCGGTGAAGCCGATCCGCCACCCGGTCATGGAATAGGCCTTGCTCATGCCGTTGCAGACGATGGTGCGGGCCTTCCATGCGGGCGAGATCGTCGCGATGGAAAAGAACCTCATCCCGTCATAGGTGAGCTTCTCGTAGATGTCGTCCGACACGATCCAGATGTCCGGGTGCTTTTCGAGCACCGCTGCCAGGGCGCGGATATGCTCCTCGCTGTACATGCCGCCAGTCGGGTTCGATGGCGAGTTGAGGATGAAGATCTTCGTCCTTGGCGTGATGGCCGCTTCCAGTTCCGCCGGGGTCATGCAGAAGCCGTTCGACTCCTTCGTGGGCACGCAGACCGGCGTTCCGCCGCAGAAGGCGACCATCTCCGGGTAACTCACCCAGTACGGGGCGGGGATGATGACCTCGTCGCCTTCCTCCACCAGTGCCATGAAGATGTTGAACAGCGAGTGCTTGCCGCCCACCGAGATCAGGATTTCGGCCGGCGTGTAGTCGAGGCCGTAGTCCCGCCTGAACTTGGCGCAGACGGTTTCCTTCAGTTCCTTCGTGCCGCCGACCGGGGTGTATTTGGTCTGCCCCTTGTCGAGCGCGGTCTTGGCTGCCTGCTTGATGTGGTCGGGCGTGTCGAAATCGGGCTCGCCAGCGCCAAACCCCACCACGTCGATCCCCTTGGCCTTCAGCTCGTTCGCCTTGGCCGTGATGGCCAGCGTGGCCGAGGGCTGGATGCGGGCGTTGCGGGAGGCGAGCTTGAGCTTCATGGAGGGGCTTTCTTCCGCCGCGGCCGGTATCCTGGAGCCGTCTGCCGCCGGGGAAGCAGTCCCCTAGCCGGTGCCGCCAGCGGCGGCAAGAACGGAAGCAGCGGGCGCGGGGGCGGGCGTCAGGATTTCCGGAGCTTGTCGCGGAGCAGCTTCTCGACACCGGCGGGAATCATGCCGTGGGTGTCGCCGCCCAGCATGATGATCTCCTTGATGAGCGTGCTGGACAGGTGCGAATAGCGGCTCTCGGTCACCATGAACAGGGTTTCGATCTCCGGCCGCATCTGCTTGTTGCTGAGGGCCATCTGGAATTCGTACTCGAAGTCGGAGAACGACCGCACGCCCCGGATGATGACCGTCGCGCCCTGCTTGTGCATGTAGTCCACGAGAAGGCCCTCGAAGAGGTCCACCTCCACGTTGGGCAGGTGCTTCACCAGCCCGCGGAGCAGATCGACCCGTTCGGCGGGCGCGAAGACCGCCTTCTTGGAGGTGTTGTTGGCGATCGTGATGATGAGCTTCTCGGCGACGCCCGCCGCCCGTTCGATCACGTTCAGGTGGCCGTTGGTGGGCGGATCAAAGGTGCCGGCGTAGACCGCTGTCTTCAAGGATGCTTCCCTTCCCCGTCAGCCCGGTACCGGTACACCCGGACTCGCGTGTCGCCCCAGGCATGCTCCGAAACCGGTTCGAGCCGGGTCCACCGCCTGTCCGGGTCCGGCCCGTTGCGGGCCGAATGCTCGATGACGGCGATGGAACCGGGCGGAATGCTAACCGGTGAGTCGAGCAAGGCAAGGAGGGCGTCGTAATCGGTCTCGGCATAGGGCGGATCGGCGAAGATGAGCCACGGCGCGGCTCCCGGTTCCGGCTGTTTTGCCTGGCCCGCTTCCTGAAGCCGCTTCAGGTAATGGGCGGTCCGGTACCGTTCCAGGTCCACGCGGCCTGTCACGCCGAGCGAGCGGGCATTGGTACGGATCGTCTCCTGCGCCTCCCGGTCCGCCTCCACCAGCACGGCCCTCGGCACGCCACGGGAAAGCGCCTCGAAGGCGAGCGCGCCCGAACCGGCAAAAAGGTCCAGCGCCAGAGCGAAACTGCCGAACGGCATATCCTGCCGGGAGAGCAGGCTCGCCAGAATGTTGAAGATCGACTCCCGCACCCGGTCGGACGTGGGGCGCGTGCCCGCACCCTCGGGGGCCTTCACGGCGCGGGACTTCAGCTCGCCGGCGATGATCCGCATACGGACGGGGAGAGTAGGGCAGAAACCCCAAACTAACCACGTCCGTTTCGCGGTCAATCCCGCTGTTTCCGGTTTCTGGGTTTCAGGGTGCGGTTTTCCCTGAAAAAACATTCACGCAAAAACTCCCTTGACAACTGTTCCGGCGGACACAGATCAGTGGCCGAGCCGCACGGTTGCGGCTGCCCCAGGTCCATCGGCAGGAAATGCAGCGGAGGGCCGGGCGCACTACAGGCATCAAGAAGGAGAAACATCATGCTTGTCCGTTCACCACTTGTTCCCGCAGCATTCCGCAGTCCGTGGGCCGACTTCGACCGGCTTTTCAGCGATTTCCCGTCGGCCGCGGTTTCGACGGCCGTGCCGGCCATTGACGCCGTGGAGACTGACGACGGCTACGTCCTGAAGCTGGACGTGCCGGGCGTCGCGCCGTCCGACATCGAGATCTCGGTCGAGGGCGACACGGTCTATGTCGCCGGCGAGCGCAAGGCCGAGAGCGAGGAGAAAAAGGAGAACTACGTCCGCCGCGAGCGCACCGTCGGCAAGTTCAGCCGCACCGTGACGCTCCCCTACCAGATCGACAACGACAAGGTGGCGGCGAAGGTCAGGGACGGCGTGCTGGAGCTCAGGCTCCCGAAGCGCGACGCCGACAAGCCGAAGCGGATCAGCGTCAGGCCCGCGTGAATACCGCATCCGGCGGAAAGCAGCGCCCGAATCTCCCGGTCCCCTTCTCCGTGCAAGGAGAGGGGGACGGGCTTTTCTGCCGCTGGGCATCCCTGGGACAGGGCGTTTTTCTGTCCGTCCGCGATCTCCTAGACTGTGAGGCTGGATGAGCATCTGGCAGCGACACACCGATCCCGCCCATATCGAGGAGATCTACGAGGAGGTGCCCGGCCATCTGGCGCACCTGCACGGGACGAAGATCGTGCAGGTTTCCGATCTGCACATCGGCCGCTACCACCGGGCAGACCAGTGGGCGGCGCACATCGGCCGGATCAACGCCCTCAGGCCCGATCTCGTCGTCATCACCGGCGACGCGATGGACTGGCCCCGCCGGTACGAGCCCGACTACATCGAGCCGTTCGGCCTGCTGAACCCCCGCGTGGCGGTGCTGGCGATCCTGGGTAACCACGACTTCTATTTCGGCCCGAACCGGCTGACGAAGGTGTATCGCGAGAACACCCACGCGGTGCTGCTGCGCGGCGAGCGGTGGGAATCGGACGCCCTGCCGGGGCTCACCGTCTGGGGGATTGACGACCCCATGACGCCGCTCTCGGCGCCGTCGGACTACCCCAAGCTCCAGGAGTGGGCGGCGAGGGGCATGGACCCTGCGCGCTATCACGTCCTGCTGTCGCACCGGCCGGATGCGTTTCCGCTGGCGGCGAAGCTCGGCTTCGACCTCCAGCTTTCCGGCCACACCCACGGCGGGCAGCTCTCGTTCGAACTTCCCAGCGGGCGGCGGGTGCATATCGCCAGCGTGCTCGGCCCCTACGACCGGGGCCGGTTCGCCCGGCGGCGCGAAATGGCGCCGCACCATGCGAGACTGTACGTGAACCGGGGGCTTGGCTACACGGCGGTTCCCTGGCGCCGGGACTGTGCCTCCGAGATCACGCTGATCCGGCTGGTCGCCCCGCTCAGCCAGGCGGCGTAAGGTCCACCACCAGCCCCGACGACACCCATTCGCCGAACCACGCGCCCACGGGCGGTTCCTTTTCATGCGTGGCGGCCGCCTCGATCGCCCCCCAGACGGTGCTTCCTGTCATGAGGGCCGACAGGGCCGCGAACTCGGCCGCCTCCAGCCTGCGGACGAGGCCGGAAAACCCCGACCGGAACACGACGCACCGTTCGGGGTTGTCCTCCACACGCACGCGGAACTCTTCGTCCGGAACGTCCCTCATTTCGCGGATCGTGGCGACGGGCCAGCGGGACTCCATAAGCCGCGTCGCGTTCTGGAAAACAAGGCGTGAGCCGCCCAGCCGGTCCGGGCTGGCGGACTGGAGCCGGCCGGGATCGAGCGGGGGCAGGGCGGAGGCATGGAACACCTGCATGCAGGCGGCGTCCAGTTCCGCGAGGTCCGGCAGGAAAGGCAGGTCCGCCGTGAGTGCGTCACCCTTGAGATAGTCCGGCAGGTGACGGCCCGCTTCTCCGAGGTTGTAGTGGGTGGAAGGATGCGCCCTCGCGTAGCGTCCGGCGAGACTCAGGAAGGACTGGTCGCCGCAGACGCGCCGGACGGAGGGATAGTTTTCGGCGAGGGCATCGAACATCCGGGCCGGGTAGCCGTCGGCATAAACGTCGAGCCGCCGGGCCGGGGTCCGTCCGGGCCTCGGAGCGAAGATTTCCGTCCAGTCTGCGCCACCCAGCCTTTCGCGGCAGGCGGCCGGATCGTTCTGGACGATCCCGGCCGCGTCCCTGGGCTCGGTGATGATCCAGTACAGAAACTCCTGGAGCTGGCGGAGTGTCGGCTGCGGTTTCATCGCCGTGTTGCCTCGCCAGCCGCCGGATTCAGGGATGCCAGCGCCCGGTCCGAAACCGTCCGGGCCCGCTCGCTTTCGGCGATGAGTACCGCCAGCGGCGGGATCTCCGCGTCCCGTTCGATCAGCGTGGGGATCTCGCGCCCCAGGTGAGCGACCGTCTGGCCGTACAGTTCCCAGACCGCATCGCAGACCGGGGCGCTGTGCGTGTCGAACAGGTAGGTGCCCATGTCCGTGTGGCCGGCGAGGTGAATCTGCCCGACGGCTTCGCCGGGGATGTTCCTCACGAACTCCAGCGGATCGAACCCGTGGTTGACCGAGTTGACGTGGATGTTGTTCACGTCGAGCAGGATGCCGCAGCCCGACCGCCGGACGATCTCGCCGAGGAACTCCCACTCCGGCATCTCCGACTGTTCGTACCAGATATAGGACGAGATGTTTTCCATCAGGATCTGGCGTCCCAGCCGTTCCTGGACCTCGATGAGCCGCCGGGCGACATGGGTGATGGCTTCTTCCGTGTGCGGGAGCGGCAGGAGGTCGTGGGTGATCCTGCCGCCCACGCCGGTCCAGCAGAGGTGGTCACTCACGATCACCGGGCCGATCCGCCCGATGAGGGCGGAGAGCCGGCCGAGGTAGGCTGGAGAAAGCGGATCGGTGCTGCCGATGGAGAGCCCCACGCCGTGCAGTGCCACCGGCCGGTCCCGGCGGACCTGTTCCAGGACCGCGAGCGGCCGCCCCTGCGTGTCCATGTAGTTCTCGCTGATGACCTCGAACCAGCCGATACGGCCGAGGCCGTCAGCGCGGCCGTCCAGCACGTCCTGGTAGTGCTCGGACCGGAGGCCGATGCCGAAGGCGTTGTTCATGGGTGGCGTGGCCCCGGCTGGATGCACGCCGCCAGCTACTTCTTCTTGGAATCCTTCTTGGATTCTTTCTTGTCGTCCTTGCCGCCGTCCTTTTCCCACGGCGGGGTGAGCGATCCGCCCTCGATCTTGAGGCACGTCTCCTTGTCAATGATGAGCCAGCCCTGGCCCTTGCAGGCGTTCTTGCCGTGGCAGGTGTGGTCCTTGCCGCCGCAAGCGCCCACGCCCTTGCACTTGTTGACCCCGTAGCAGCGGTCGGCGCCGCCCATCGCCTTCGCGGCGGAGCCCATCGCCCCGGTCATCATGCCGGCCAGCGCCGCGCCCAGTATCATTTTTTTCCTGTCCATGATCGCAGTTCCTTTCGGGAAAAAACTATCCGGCTGAGGGTTGCACGGGCCGGGCCGGATGGCCAGCGGGAAGTCACGACCGGTAATCCGCATTAATGCGGATATAACCCTCGGTGAAATCGCAGGTGTAGACCGAAGCCTTCGCCCTGCCGCTGGCCAGATCCACCACCACGTCGAACTCGCTCCCCTTCATGACGGCGGCCGCCGCCCTGTCGGTCTCGATGCTGGGCAGCACGCCCCGCTTCACCACCGGCACGCCGCCGATGGTGACGCTGAACTTCTCGCCGTTCAGCTTCACCCCGGCGCGGCCCGCCGCGGCGATGAGCCGCCCCCAATTGGGGTCGCCCCCGGCGAAGGCCGTCTTGCACAGTGGCGAGTTGGCGATGGTGAAGGCCGCCCGCCGGGCTTCGGGCTCGCTTCTCGCCCCGGTCACGGCGACGCGGATCAGCCGGGTCGCCCCCTCGCCGTCGGAGACGACCATCCGGGCGAGTGCCGTCATCACCTCGGCCAGCGCACCGGCAAACTTCCTGAAACCCGCCGAGCCGGGCGCGAGGTTTTCCGCCCCGGCCGCGCCGGAGGCCATGAGTATCGCCGTGTCGTTGGTCGAGGTGTCGCCGTCAATGGTGATGGCGTTGAACGAATCCCGCGTGGCGATGCCGAATGCCTGCCTGAGCGCGGTCTGGGGCACGACCGCATCGGTCACGGCGAAGGCAAGTAGGGTCGCCATGTTTGGCGCGATCATTCCCGCTCCCTTGGCGATTCCCTGCACGGTGACGGCCGTCCTGCCGGACTGGAACCCCGCTTCGGCGAACTTGGGCCGCGTGTCGGTGGTCATGATCGCCTTCGCCAGCGGCTCGATGGAACCAGGCTGGAGTGCATGGACGAGGGGCGGTACATTCTCGACGAGCTTTTCCACGCCGATCCGCTGGCCGATGATCCCGGTGGAGGCGGTGAGCACCTCCTCGGGGCGGCAGGCGATCGTCCGGGCGAGGGCGCGGGCCGTCTGCCGGGCGTCGGCGAGGCCCGGTTTTCCCGTGCAGGCGTTCGCCCGTCCGGCGTTGATGATGACGGCCCGGCTTTTCGGGGCTTTTTTCAGATGCTCCCGGCAGAGGAGGACCGGCGCCGCCGTGACCGCGTTCTGCGTGAACACGGCCGCCGTCGCCGCCGGACGATCGGCCACGATGAGGGCGAGGTCGGGCCTCCCCTTGTACCGGAGGCTGGCCTCGACCTGCGCGAACCGGAAACCCTTGACCGTGGATGGCATATGCGGAATCGCTCCTTAAGCAGTGGAAACGGCGTCCCGTTCAGTCCGCCGGAAGCGCGGTTGTAGCCGATTCCCCGGAGCGGCGGGAGTCCCCCAGGTTCCGTCTTGACCGGTCGGGCACCCGTCATTACATGAACGCCGCCCGGCGGTTTCCTTCAAGGAGCCGGGCAGGAGCCCGTTTCCCATGCCGATCTATGAATATGTTTGCGCCAAGTGCGGCCATGAGTGGGACGCGATCGAAAAAGTGTCGGCAAGGCCCCAGACCACGTGCCCCGAGTGCGGCAAGCGGTCGGCCAGCCGCAAGGTATCGGCTGCGGCCTTTCACCTGAAGGGGTCCGGCTGGTACGTGACCGACTACAAGAAGTCCGGCGGCGAGGCCAAGGCCGAAGGTTCCGACGGCAGCAAGGACGAGTCCGGGTCAAAAACAGACACAAAGGCCGAATCGAAGGCGGACGGCAAGGCCGATACCAAGGCAGACACGAAGGCCGAATCGAAGACCGGAAAGACGGAGGCAACGCCTTCCCGGTCATCCATCTCCGTCCCGGGCGCGAAACCGGCCGGGGCGTCGAAGGGGAAACCGGCGAAGTCCGGCCGGAAGAAGGGCCGGGCGGCCTGATCCGTCCGGGCTGGCCTCACCCGGTGCCGCCAGGGGCGGCGCGGCCCGCTCCGGCACACCGGAGAGGGCATCCCCTCTCCAGTTCCTGGAGAGGGGGCAGGGGGTGAGGCCACCACGGCTCACCACGGCTCACCACGGCTC